>URLP01000093.1 GCA_900548635.1 uncultured Megasphaera sp. | reverse complement strand
GCTTAAGGCGACAGCCCCTTTTTCACTACATATCCTTCAGTCTCATGACGTCGCTTTTGCGCTTTATCTTGCGGTGTCCGAAGTTTTCTACGATGATGAACATCATCGGGATGAGGAAGACACCGAAGATGGTAGCAATGGAGGTACCAAAGACGACGGTGATACCCATAGTGACTCGCGAGGCGGCGCCGGCACCGGTGGCAACGGCCAGCGGGATGGAGCCGACGACGAAGGCCAGGGAGGTCATGATGATCGGGCGGAGACGGATCTTCGCCGCTTCGATAGCAGCGGAGACGACGTCCATACCGCGTTCATCGACACGGACTTTCGCGTATTCGATGATCAGGATAGCGTTCTTGGCGGCCAGGCCGATGACGGCGAGGATACCGATTTGGAAGTACAAGTTATTCTGCTGGTTCAGGAGATAAGCAAAGGCCGATGCCCCGAACAGACCTGCCGGCAGGCTGAAGAGTACGGCGAACGGTACTTTCCAGCTTTCATACAAGGCAGCCAGGACGAGGAAGACGAAGAGGATAGCCAAGGCAAAGACATAAACTGTCTTGTTTCCGGCTTCGATTTCTTCACGGCTCATGCCGCTCCATTCATAGGCATAGCCTTCACCTAAGGTGTCGGCAGCGACTTCTTTCAACGCATTGATGGCATCGCCAGAGCTATAGCCATCAGCCGGAGCCCCTTGAATCTTGATAGCCGGGTAGTCGTTGAAGCGGTTGATGATCGACGCCGAACCGATGGGTTTCGGACGGACGAAGTTCGCTACGGCTACGAGGTCATTGTTGGAGTTGCGGACGTAGATGTGATTATTGGCATCGACAGTTTCACGGAATTCCGGAGCTGCCTGGATGATGACCTTAAAGTTACGGCCGAAGATGGTGAAGTCATTAACCTGATAGGAGCCGTAGAAGGACTGGAGCGTCGAATAAAGGCTGCTCAGGCTGACGCCTTCTTTGGCGACTTTATCGCGGTCGATGTCGAGCTGGTAACCCGGCGTGTCGGCGGCGAAAGCCGTATAAATCGAACCGATTTCCGGGCGCTGGCGGGCTGCAGCCATGAATTTCTGAGCCGTTTCAGACAGTTCAGCTGTCGAATGGCTGCCGCGGTTTTCCAACTGCATCGTAAAGCCCGAAGAGGTACCCATGCCGTCGATTGGCGGCGGGTTCATGGCGATGACCGTAGCCTGAGGCATCTGAGCGCCGCGGGCCATGATTTTGCCGACCAAAGCATCGGCAGATAAATCTTTCGTAGGACGGGCATCCCAGTCATCCATGCCGATGAAGGCCGTCGCCGCATTCGGTTTCGGACCGCCAGCAAGGATACTGAAGCCGACTACGTTCATGACCTGAGAAACGCCAGGTTGCTGCTGCAACCAATCGCTGATTTCTTCACTGGCTTTTTTCGTTTCTGTTTGGGAAATGCCTTCAGGCAAGGTCATCGTCAGCATGACGAAGGCGTTATCTTCCGACGGGACGAAGCCCGTCGGCATAACCTTGAAGACGCCAGCCGTGGCAGCGGTAATGATGATCAGGAAAGCGACGCACCATTTGAGGTGTTGCTGCAAGTGGGCCAAGCGCAGGCCATACCAGGCGATGAGCCTATCGAAGGCATCATTGAATTGCTGGAAGAATTTGTAAATGCCCTTGGGATTTTCATTCGGTTTGTGGACATTGAGGATAGATGCACACATAGCCGGCGTCAGAGTCAAAGCGACGAAAGCCGAAATGAGGACCGACACGGCAATGGTCAGGGCGAACTGGCGGTAAAGGATACCGCTCATGCCGCTGATGAAAGCGACCGGGATGAAAACGGAAGCCAAGACGCAGGCGACGCCGATAACCGGGTTCTGTACGTTTTCCATGGCGATGATCGTCGCCTCTTTCGGACTTCGGGCGTTGTACTTGATTTCATATTCGACGGCTTCGATGACGACGATCGCATCGTCGACGAGGAGGCCGATGGCCAGAACCATGGCGAACAAGGTCAACGTATTGATAGAGAAGTCAAGGACCTTGAAGCAAGCAAAGGTCCCCAGCAGGGATACCGGGACGGCAATGAGCGGAATCAACGTCGACCGGCCACTCTGAAGGAAGAGGTAAACGATGAGGGCGACCAGCAGCAAGGCTTCAATGAAGGTCTTGATAACTTCTTCGATGGAGGCCCTGACGAAGGTCGTACTATCGTAAACGACTTCATAGTCCATGTCAGACGGGAAAGAAGCCTTCGCCTTTTCCAATACTTTGCGGGCCCCTTCAACGGACTGCATGGCGTTGGCATCAGCAGTCAGACTAATCTGGAACCCGGCTGCATTGCCGCCGTTAAGGTTACTGGTGACGGTATAGTCTTTAGAACCCAAGTTGACATCGGCAATGTCGCCGACGCGGACCATAGTACCATCCGGATTCGTACGGATGATGACGTTCTTGAACTGTTCCGCTGTCTGCAAACGGCCATCGGTACGCATAGTATACTGGTAAGTCTGATTATTGGCCGAAGGCTGGGAACCGATGGTGCCGACAGCAGCCTGCTTGTTCTGAGCGGTAATAGCCGAGATGACGTCGGTCGGCGTAACTTTCAAGATACTCATCTTCATCGGATTGAGCCAGATACGCATAGCATAGTCAGATCCGAATTCCTGGACGTTACCGATACCAGGGACGGATTTCAGTTCATCCATGAAGTACTGCGTAGCATAGTTCTTCATGAACGTCGCATCGTAAGAGCCATTCGGTGAAATCAAAGCGAATACCATAGCTGTCGAACTCGTCGACTTCTGGATAGTAACACCGGTCTGAGTAACTTCAGCCGGCAGCGTTGACTGGACCTGGCTGATGCGGTTCTGCGTGTTGACCGTATCCATGTCGTCGTCACTGCCCGTTTCAAACTGAGCCGTCATGGAATAGGACCCATTATCATTAGAAGAACTTTCAATATTGACCAGATCATCGACGCCGATCATCTGACGTTCGATGACGCTGGCGACGGTCGTGCCGATGACTTCGGCATTAGCACCGGTATAGGTAGCCGAAACGCGGACCTGTGGCGGCGTGACCTTTGGGTACTTGGCAATCGGCAAGGTCGCCATCGACAACAGACCGAAGATGGAAATGATCAGCGAAATGACGATGGCGAAGATAGGCCGGTCGATAAAGAACTTAGATATCACAATCCCGCCTCCTAACTATTTGTCGATGATGTGTCAGACGACGTATCGGAGCTGTCGTTGTTGATGTCGTCTTTGCTCAGCAAGTGCTGATCCAAGGTAGCGCCCTTGGCTTTCTGATAGCCGTCGACGATAATCGTATCACCGTCCTGGAGGCCATCGGTGATGATCCAGAACTTGCCGACTTTCTGGCCTGGTGTAACTTCGCGGTTCTGCGCCTGGCCATCGCCGTCGATGACGGAAACGTAATATTTACCCAAGGTCTGCTGAACGGCGCGCTGCGGGATAGAAAGTGCATTGCGCTGAACCTGCGTATCCGAAACGACCGTTGCATAGAGGCCCGGGATGAGGACATTGTCGGGGTTGTCGAAGACAGCCTTGACGATGATGGAGCCGGAGCTGCCGTCCATGCCGTGGTTGACCTGCGTGACATGGCCTTCATAAGGATACATCGTGCCGTCGCTCAAACGGAGCAGGAGATGGTTGCCCCAATTGCTGGAGCCGTCCGCTGCGGCCTGCTTGGTCATCTGCAGGTATTCCGATTCACTGATGGAGAACTGGACGAATACCGGATTGGTCGAAGAAATGGTGACCAGTGCCGTCGAGCCGGCAGTAGCAAAGGTACCGATCGGCACGTCGTCGACGTTCAGCTTGCCGCTGAACGGTGCATAAACGATGGTATCGTCGACGTTGTCCTGGGCCTGATCGACCTGGGCCGCATTGGCATCGACGACAGCGGCCTGCTGGTCTGTGGCGGCCTGCTGGTCCGTATAGGTCTGCTGGGCTACAGCACCCTGATCGGCCAGGGCCTGGTAGCGGCGCAGGTTCAGCTGCTGATTGGCCAGGTTGGCTTCAGACTGGGCCTGGGTAGCCTTGGCCTGAGCCAGGGCCGCGTCATAAGTGCGGCTGTCGAGACGGAAGAGCGGCTGCCCTGAGTGACATCCTGACCGCCTTGGACGAATTTTTCCACGACGCGGCCGGAAACCTTCGGCTGGACGGGCACTTTGTCCGTTGCTACGACGACGCCGCTGTACTCAGCCGTAACCGGCGTGTCTTCGGCAGTGACTTTGTACGTGTTGACGGCGACAGGCATCTTGTTGGCCCCCTGCTGGGCGCCGCAGCCTGCCAGGAGCGCGGCAATCGTCAGTACAGTCACGCTCATCGTCGCAAGTTTGCGTTTTTCTATCATCTTCACTTTCCTCCTATTTTTTCGATTCCTGATTCTTAATGCCATATAGCAATACGTTGATGCAGCGTTTCATATAGTCACTGAAACTGGAATCGTGATTGACATCGTCAAAGTAGTCGATAATGTCATCGGCTGCGCTGTGCAAGAGGCGCAGGAACAGGTACTTGTCAAAAGGCCTGAATTCTCCTCTATTCTGAGCTTCGTCGAGGATCAGCTTGAGAAAATCCCAGTCTTTTTCATAGCGGCTCTGCAGGCGTTCCCAGACATCGGGCATCTTGGCCAGCAGTTCTGACGTTTTCCGTACGGACAGGACCTGCCAATTCTCATCGGGCACGTCGAAGTAGGCAATCAGCTTCGCTTCCGACGTCATCGTCTGATCGTCGACGATGCGCTGATGATAATCGTGTATCTTATCGGTGAAATCGACGATGGTCTGCTCTACGATTTCCTGCTTCGACGAAAAATGTTCGTACAAAGTACGCTTGCTGATGCGCAGATTGCGGGCCAGATCGTCCATGTGGAAATCGGCGCCGTAGCGGTTGATTTCACGCAGGGCTTCAGCCATAATCTTTGCACGGATATTTTCTGTCATATACACCATCCTACCCTAAAAAAACAAGGTGCTCTTGTTGAAACTCAAAATTAGAAACTCAGTACCAATTTATAGTTTACTATAGAGCACCTAATAAGTCAACAAACAATTTCTTAACAATTTTCGTCTTAGTTCTTCAATTCTTCTGCAAATTTCCGGATTGGCAGGATCTTATACAAGACAGCGCCGCAGGCCGCACCGATGCAGGTGTTCGGCAGGAAGGCGACGACGAAGAACCAGAGGGCGACGGCTTTGGAATCGAGGACGAAAGCAGCCACCGGATAGGCGATAAGGCCGCCCAGGATGCCTGTGCCAAAGATTTCCCCGACGACAGCGCCCCAGATGGAGCCGGTCTTCTTATAGAGGAAGCCCGAAAGAGCAGCGCCGATCATACTGCCTGGATAGGCCAGGACCGTGCCGGCACCCATGGCGATGCGCAGCGACGAGATGCAAAAAGCACCGGCTGTGGAATAGCGCCAGCCTACGAGGACCGAAAGGAGGACGTTGATCAAATGCTGCAGCGGGAAGACGCGGGCGCCGCCGAAGGGAAAGGAAACAAAGGGTGCCAGGAGGACGCCGATGGCGATGAAGATCGCCGTGACTGTCAATTTCTTTAAATCTTTATTATTCATAATGAGAGAGGACCTTTCGCAATAATTATTGTCTTAGACATGAATTTTGAGGATAGCTTTCTTGATGGCCCTGCCTTTACCATCAGGCGCACAGAGGCAGCGGTGGCCGTCGGCAGGCGTGAAGACGGCATAGGTGCCGGGCAGCATCTTAATCACCGTGTCATCGGCAAGGTCGGGATTGTAAAACCAGGCATCGCTGTCGGCGCGGCTGTCGTCGACGACTTCGCCGGCCCGGCAGAGGGGCTGCCAGCCGATATTCTCTTCACCGTCGATGACGTACTGGATATCGATGTAGGCGCGGTGCGCTTCCATCAGGCGTTCACTGGCCGGCGCCGTCTCCGTGACGTCGACGTTCATGTAGTTCAGGCCGGCCAGTTCGTGACGGCCCGCTTCCAGATGGGCCAAGTCCAGGGAGGCGAGCTTTTCGATCCACGGCCGGATGTATTCCGGCAGGAAACGGCTTTCGTCACCGTATTGAGAAATATTGCCTACGATCATAACGATTCCTCCCTTCTCAGTCTTCGTCGCTGGCTTCACGGGCCGCGATGTTTTTGTCGAACAGGGCATCGGCGAACTGGGCGGCATCGAAAGGACGCAGGTCATCGACGCCTTCGCCGACACCAACCCAGCGGACAGGCACGCCTAATTCACGTTTCACCGAAAGGATGACACCGCCTTTGGCCGTGCCGTCGAGCTTGGTCAGGACAACGCCCGTCAGGGGTACGACATCGCCGAAGAGCTTGGCCTGGCTGACGGCGTTTTGTCCCGTCGTCGCATCGAGGACAAGGAGCGTTTCCTGCGGCGCCCCTTCGATGTTGCGGCCGGCGACGCGGGCCATCTTGCGCAGTTCTTCCATCAGGTTCGATTTCGTCTGCAGACGGCCTGCCGTATCGACGAGGAGAATATCCATATTCTTCGCTTTGGCCGAGGCCGTAGCATCGAAGACGACAGCCGCCGCATCGGCCCCTTCCTGATGCTTGACGATGGGTACGCCGACGCGGTCGGCCCAGATGGTCAACTGTTCCGAAGCGGCAGCACGGAAGGTATCGCCGGCAGCGAGCATGACCGATTTGCCCTGCTGTTTATAATATTTCGCCAATTTGCCAATGGTCGTCGTCTTGCCGACGCCGTTGACGCCGACGATGAAGATGACCCGTGTACCGTCTGTTTCCGGAACGGGTTCGTCATTTTCATTGAGCAGTTCGACAATGCATTTTTCCAAATACGGCACGACGTCATTGCCGTCTTTGATGTCCTTCGACTTGACGCCGTCGCGGATCTTATCGAGGAGATATTCCGTCGTTTCTACGCCGATATCGCCGGTGAGCATGACCGCTTCCAGGTCATCGTACATGTCGTCGTCAATCTTGGCGTAGCCGCGGACGACGGTTTCAATGTTCTGGATGAGCGAGTGTTTCGTCTTTTCTAAGCCTTTGCGAAGTTTTGAAAAAAATCCCATTGTATCATGTTCCTTCCTTTAATAATTCATCGACTTTGACTGTCAGGAGGCGCGAGACGCCTTTTTCTTCCATCGTCACGCCGAGGAGCGTATTGGCCGCTTCCATGGTCTTGCGGCGGTGCGTGATGACGATAAACTGCGTTTTGCTCGTGATGCGGCGCATGTAATTGGCCACGCGCACCACGTTCGGCTCGTCGAGCGCCGCCTCGATCTCATCCATGA
>URLP01000092.1 GCA_900548635.1 uncultured Megasphaera sp. | reverse complement strand
CGTCCCTTCATCGTCAGCCGTATCGACAACCTCGACGGCACACCGTATAAGATCTTTGCACCGGAACAGGTAGGGACCCTGTCCGTTTCCAAATCGACCCTCGACCTGGTCCGCGAAGGCATGCGCAACGTTGCGGAAGAATCCGGTACTGCCGGTTCGCTGTTCGCAGGCTTTCCGATTCAGGTCGCCGGCAAGACAGGGACGGCGGAAAACTTCGGCGGCACCGACCACGGCTGGTTCGTCGCCTACGCGCCCTATGACCATCCGCGCATCGTCATCGCTGTCCTTACGGAACACGGCAGCTTTGGTTCGCTTTCGTCCAGTCCTATTGTCCGCTCCATGCTGGAAGCATACTTCCACGTCGGTGAATACGCCAACGGCGTGCCGAAGAATGACAAAGACAAAGACGGCAAGAAGAATACCGATAAGAACAGTCAAGAGAATCATAAAGCAGCCGCCAAAAGTGATACGGACGATTCCGACCGCTAGGCGGCAGGAAAGGAGCTCACTGCTATGTCACGACTCATCGCCATCGCTTCCGGCAAGGGAGGCGTCGGCAAGACCCTGATTACAGCGGCGCTGGCTGTCCAGCTGCAGCGCCGGGGCCGTACAGTCCTGGCCGTCGATGCCGATATGGGACTGGGCAATCTCGATTTGCTCTTCGGCCTGGAAGATGCCGTCCGCTATGATGCCTCTCAGGCCGTGCGGGGCAAATGCCTGCCTGCCGAGGCCCTGCTGCATGTCCTGCCGGGTCTCGACCTGCTGCCGGCCAGCCGCAAGCGGACCTGGGAGAAACTCGATGGCCCGTCGTACGAATACGTCGTCGAATCCCTGTCCGGGAATTATGACTATACCCTTATCGACTGCCCGCCGGGCCGCGCCGAGACCTATAAGGCGGCGACAGCCCTGGCGGATGAACTCCTTTTTGTCGTGGAACCTTCGCCGTCATCCCTGCGCGATGCTGCCAAAGTACGGCAGTACTGCCAAAAACAAGGCTGTCTTCATGACCGTATTATCCTCAACAATTTTTACGCCGACGGCAGCCTGACGCCGGAAGACGTGAAATCCAGCCTCCAGACCGGCCAGCTCGCCGGTCTCTTGCCGCATGATGAGCGCATCGAAGCGCTGGCCGCTGCAGGCGCGATGAAAGACGCGTCCCGGGACCTGCCGTTCTGTCGGGCCCTGACGGCGACGGCTGCCTTTCTCGAGACAGGGGAGGCTGTGCCGCAGACGCGGCTGGAATGCCTGCTGCCGTATCATGGAGTGCGCCGGGAAAGCACTTTCGGTCTGTCGCTCCGGCACCGCCGTCAGGAAAGCCGGAACTGGCGTCACTATCGTCGATAGGAGAGAGAAATGTTTATTAAACGTGAATGGAAAAATTTAGATAAAGTCATGCTCACGGTGTGCTTCCTCATCGTCTGCATCAGTCTCTGCATCATTGGCAGTGCGACGCATATCAACCAGGGAGCCATCAATTACGACTTCGTCGCCAAGCAGGGGGCGGCCTTCGTCGTCAACTTGATGATTATCCTTTTCTTCAGCCGCTTCGACTATGCGAAACTGAAGAAGTACGCGAAACCCCTGTATATCATCAATTTGCTGATGCTTGTCGCCGTCATGTTCATCGGCACGTCTGCCCTGGGTGCCCAGCGCTGGATTCAGCTCGGGCCGATTACCCTGCAGCCGTCGGAATTTTCCAAGCTGATCATGATTATCTGCACGGCATCTATCCTCAGCGACCGCGTCGGCCAGCTCAATACGTGGCGTCAGGTCCTGCCCATTGGCCTTTACGTAGGCATCCCGTTCCTCCTGGTCCTCAAGCAGCCTGACCTGGGCACGAGTCTTGTCTTTTTGGCCATCACTTTCGGCATGCTCTTTGTCGGCCGCATCAAGATGTCCCTTTTGCGCAACGTCTTCATCGCCGGCGTCGTCATGGCCCCGATTGGCTGGCACTTCCTCAAAGACTATCAGAAGTCCCGTATTACGGTCTTCCTCAACCCGAATGCCGACCCCTTCGGCGCCGGCTATCACATCATCCAGTCGAAGATCGCCATCGGTTCGGGCATGCTTTTCGGCAAAGGCCTCTTCCAGGGGACCCAGAGCCAGCTGAACTTCCTGCCGGAAAACCATACGGACTTCATCTTTTCCGTTATCGGTGAAGAACTCGGCTTCTTAGGCTGCGTCTTCATCTTGTTCCTGTACTTCATCCTCGTCTACCGCGGCCTGATGATTGCCAAAGACTGCAAGGACAGCTTCGGTATGATGCTCGCTACGGGCGTCGTCTCCATGTGGGCCTTCCAAATTCTGGTCAACGTCGGCATGACCTGCGGCATCATGCCGGTCACCGGCATCCCGCTGCCCTTCATGAGCTACGGCGTCAGTGCCTTGACGACGAATATGATGGGCCTCGGCCTCTTACTGAGTATCTACATGCGTCAGCAGACGATGATCTTTTAATGCCCCTTAAAGGAGGAAAAAAATTGTCACATCCCGTGGAGATTGATCCGATTTTACTGAGCAAAGTCAGCAAGCCTGCCCGCTACGTCGGCGGGGAATGGGGGAGCGTCGTCAAGAATCACGACGACGTCAAGCTGACCGTCGCTTACTGTTTCCCTGATGTCTATGAAGTCGCCATGAGTCACCTGGGCTTGCGCATCCTTTATGCGCTCCTCAACGAACGGCCCGACACGGCAGCGGAACGCGTCTATGCACCCTGGCCGGATATGGAAGACGTCATGCGCAAGCAGGGCTATCCGCTCTTTTCCCTGGAAACGAAGACGCCTGTCCGCGATTTCGACATGGTCGGCTTTACCCTCCAGTACGAAATGAGCTTCACGAACATCCTCAACATGCTCGACCTTGCCGGCATCCCGCTCTTTGCCAAAGACCGGGGCGAAGACATGCCCCTCGTCGCTGCCGGCGGTCCCTGTGCCTATAACGCAGAACCCCTGGCCGACTATATCGACGTCTTTTTCCTCGGCGAATCGGAAGAATCGACACAGGTCCTGGCCGATACGATCATCGCCTGGAAGGAAGCAGGCAAACCGGGCGGCAAAAAGGGCCTCCTCAAACAATTGGCCCAGCAGCCCGGCAACTACGTGCCGTCTTTCTACGACGTGACCTACGACGAAAAGGGCGATTTCAAGGCTATTACGCCCAACGTGCCCGAAGCGCCGGCAGAAATCGAGAAGTGCGTCGTCCAGGATGTAGAACATATTTTCTTCCCGACGAAGCCCATCGTGCCCAATATCGACATCGTCCACAACCGCGCCGTCCTGGAACTCTTCCGCGGCTGCAGCCGTTTCTGCCAGGCTGGCATGCTCTACCGTCCGGTGCGGGAAAAATCGCCGCAGCATCTGGCGAAACTTGCCAAAGAAATCGTCGCCAATTCGGGCTACAATGAAATTTCCCTGATGAGCCTCAGCTCGGCAGACTATTCCTGTCTGACAGAGCTCGTCGATATGCTCCTCGACGAATTCAAGGGCCAGAAGGTCAGCGTCAGCCTGCCGTCGCTCCGCGTCGACAGCTTTTCCGTCGACATCGCCAAGAAGGTCCAGCAGGTCCGCAAGAGCGGCTTGACCTTTGCGCCGGAAGCGGGGACGCAGCGCCTGCGCGACGTCATCAACAAGGGCGTGACGGAAGAAAACCTCCTCTCGGCCTGCGAAAATGCCTTCCAGAACGGCTGGTCCACGGTCAAGCTCTACTTCATGATGGGCCTGCCGACGGAAACGGACGAAGACTTGGCAGGCATCGCCGATTTGGCCTACAAGGTCCTCAACCTCTACCGCAAGGTGACGCACAAGAACAACGGCAAGGTCACGGTCTCCGTTTCGTCTTTCGTGCCGAAAACGCATACGGCCTTCCAATGGTTCGGCCAGCTGCCCATTGAAGAAATCGAACGCAAGCAGCAGTACATTAAGAGCCTGATCAACGACAAACACATTTCCTACCACTACCACGACGCCAAGACGGGCCGCCTGGAAGCGACCTTCGCCCGCGGTGACCGCCGCATGGGCAAGGTCCTCTACGAAGCCTGGAAACTGGGCTGCAAATTCGACGGCTGGACAGAAATGTTCGACTACGATAGGTGGATGCAGGCCTTTCAGAATGCCGGCATCGATCCCGATTACTACGCGGCCCGCACGCGCAGCCTCGACGAACCCCTGCCCTGGGACCACCTCAGCAACGGTGCCGCCAAGGCTTATTTGCAGCGTGAGTGGCAGCGCGCGTCCAAGGCCGAACTGACCCATGACTGCCGCCGCCTGCCCTGCACGGGCTGCGGTGTCTGCCCGCATCTCGGCGTATCGATCATCGACAGAAAGGAAGGGGACGACCATGGAAAGACTACGTTTAGCTGTTAAGAAAGACGGGGCTCTGCAGTTCCTGTCGCACCTCGACTTCGCCCGGGCCGTGCGCTACGTCATCATCCGGGCGCAGCTGCCGATCTGCTACTCCGAAGGCTTCAATCCGCACATGAAGCTGAGCTTTGCCTCGGCCCTCGGCGTCGGCGTTTCGGCCGATGTGGAATACCTCGACATGGAACTGGTCGAAAAGATTCCCGTCGATGAAGTGAAGCAGCGCATGAACGAAAAATCGCCTCACGGCTTTGCCGTCCTCGACGGCAAGTACGTCGATGCCAAGGCGCCGAAATTGATGGCCATCGCCAACTACGCCGTCTACACCCTGCGCGGTCCTTTGACGCGGAACCTTGCTCAGGACGAACTGAATGAAATCTTAGGGAAATTCAACGCTGCGCCGTCCGTCCTCTATGAAAAAGTCTCCCATAAAGGAAAACACCGCGTGCGCACGATCGACGTCATGCAGCACGTCATCGAACCGATTCGGGGCAACGTCAAAGACGCTAACGTCTATCTCACAGTCGGCATCTACCAGACCGGCGAAGGGGCCATCAAACCGTCCCAGGTCTGGGAAATCCTGGGCAGAGAATTTGGCCTGCCCATCCACACGGACATGATGCTCGCCCGCCGTACGGGCATCTTCGTACGCAAAGAAGACGGTAAGAAATATTCGCTTTTCGAAGGGTGAGGCTATGAAAGGGACACTGTACTGTGCCGGCGTCGGCCCGGGCGACCCCGAGCTCTTGACCCTGAAGGCACTGAAAACCATCCGCACCTGCCAGGTCTTAGCCGTACCCAAGAGCGGCAGCGGTGCGCTCACGGCAAAAGATATTTTACTCCAGGCCCTTGACGGCTGCGGCATCAGCCTGGACGAGAAGAAAGTCCTGACCATGGATTTCCCCATGACGCGGGACGAAAAAGCACTGACAGAAGCTCATGAAAAGGCAGCTGATGCCATCATGGCCGAACTCGACGCTGGCCGCGACGCCTGCCTCATTACCCTGGGCTGCCCGACCGTCTATGCGACGAGCATCTACGTCCACCGCATCATCCGGGAAAAAGGCTACGCCACGGAAATCATCCCCGGCGTACCGAGCTTCTGCGCCGTCGCCGCCAAGCTCCAGCAGCCGCTCTGCGAAAAAGATGAGGCCCTGGTCATCATCCCCGGCAGCAACCGGCAGCGCAAAGAACTCCTGGCCCTCAAGGGCAGCAAAGTCATCATGAAGCCGTCAGGCAAACTCCAGCCCATCAAAGAAGAACTGGAGGACCTGCAGCTCTTAGATAAGACCTCCATGATTGAACGCTGCGGCCTAAAAGGCGAAAAAATCTACGAAAAAGCCGCCGACGCCAGCGACACCGGCTACTTCGCCGTTCTATTGGTGAAAGAATAATCGTTCATCATAGTTCGTTCGTCGTTCATCGATGGGAAAGGCGCCTGAAGGCACCGCAGTTCGCAGCCGGCGGTCCGCAGTCCGGAAAGGCTCCCCTAATAGGGGAGCTGTCAGCCTAGCTGACTGAGGGGTTGCTCTTCCAGTGTATCGCCTGACGGCCGTTTTCTCGGATTCAGATGCAGCTGAGCTGCGACAGACTCAAACTGACAATGCACCTTGGGTGACCCCTGCGGTGTATACGGGCTGCCGATTAGGGCGGCCCCTACGATATCGCATGCAAGGCGATATTAATAATTACACGGTCATAGGCCTTGTGCCGTAGGGGCGTGCGCTTGGCACGCCCGCTGCGAATCCTGTGCATAGCCGTAATGTATGACTAATGGTACACGGTCGTAATACAATCCAGCGTTTCAGGATGCACAGTATCCATACGTAGGGGTGTCCCTAATCGGCCGCCCGCTGAGTCCGCTATGTTTTATATAATAGAGGAATTCTATGTAGGGGCTTGCACGTGGCGAGCCCGCTGAGTCCGCTGTTTTTTATATAATAGAGAGTATAGGGGGACATGAAGATGAAAACAATCATAGGCAACGTCATGCCGGAAGAAACACGCATGGCCATCCTGGAGGACGGTCGTCTTCGTGATTTCGCCGTCGAACGCAATGACGACATGCATATCGTTAACCATATCTATAAAGGCACGATTCAGAACATCCTGCCGTCGCTTCAGGCAGCCTTTGTCAATATCGGCCGCCGCAAGAACGCCTTTATCTATATGGGCGACCTTTTCCCGCGGGCGGCATCGAAAGAAGAAATCCAGCAAATGCACGTTTCCGTGGGCCAGTCCATTCTCGTCCAGGTCATCAAGGACGAACAGGGCATGAAAGGTCCGAAGGTGACGACCAACGTCAGCCTCGCCGGCCGCTACGCTGTCCTCATGCCGACAGTGGACTATATCGGTGTTTCCAAGAAAATCCGCGATGAAGAAGAACGGAACCGCCTGCGCCGCATCGTTTCGGATATTAAGCCCCAGGGCATGGGCCTCATTATCCGCACTGTCGCCAAAGGCGTGTCCCGGGATGAACTCCTGGGCGACCTGCACTACCTCCTGGGGACCTGGGACAGCATCCGCCAGCGCTATAAACTGGCCAAGAAACCGACCCTTTTATACCGCGAAGCCGATTTGGTCATGCGTATGATGCGCGATCATTTCACGGCCGATGTGAAACAAGTCGTCGTCGACAGCCGCGAGGCCTACGAACGGATTTGTCAGGTTTTCCCGGACCCGAAATGGCGCAGCCGCGTCCGTTTCTATGACGGCAGCACGCCCATTTTTGAACAGTATCATCTGGAAGACAGTCTGAAAGACCTCATGTCGCGCATCGTCCCCCTGCCGTCGGGCGGTAATCTGGTCATCGACCATACGGAAGCCCTGACGGTCATCGACGTCAACAGCAGCAAATACACGGGCAACGGCACCCTGCAGGAAACGATTTTCCACGTCAACAAGGAAGCGGCCGTGGAAATCGCCCGCC
>URLP01000091.1 GCA_900548635.1 uncultured Megasphaera sp. | reverse complement strand
GTCAGCCACCCGATGATGTAGGCGGATTTAGGAAGACATCTTTTAGATGTCGTTAGTACCTATGCAGTTCCGACTTACAAGCTCCCGACTTTAGTCGGGAGTAGTTGACCGGTTTCCACATACACCTTATGAATCTCTGGTTTCGCTGCTGGCATCACCGCCGCCTGATTGGGAATCGTCCCTAATTTACGAATAGACTGTAAGACACTTTGCCCACTCAAACTGGACGGGGTCGTAAGCGCAACGGACTTACGATAACTGACATCCGCAGAACGTGTGACTAAACGAGCTCGGCAAAATGGCTCCAGTGCTCTCCGTTTGCGGAAATATGTCCACGTGCTATTTCTACCTATAATACGGCGGGCAGGAGGGAGACCATCGTCTCGACCTGCTCTCCTCTGCTCGATCGGTTTATGATCAAGGCCTCAACCCATTCTGCCGTTAACTTGGTCGGTATCTTAATCGCTTATCTTGGTCTCTCACCAATCAAGTTGCTTTCTCCTGTACCTCTGATTTCGGCTGTTAGGTTTGTCTATCAAGGCCTCATCTTTGATATACAATGCCCGTATGTGCTTTTAGCCCAGGAACCGCGCTGTTTCTGGGCTTTTCTGCGTTTCACGGATGAGCGTTTCCCGGAAGATGAACGAAGTCATCTCCGGGTTCGGTTCATCATGGAGTAAATGGTACAACGGATGGTCATAGACCCGCTCCTTGCCGCCCGGTGTGTAGCGATAGAGATGCAGCGGCAGGGCTGCCAGGGTTTCCGCCAGGATGCGGACGCAGGCATAGACCGTCGTTGTCTGCATGGCTGTGAACTTGTTGACCTGCTTATCACTGGATGAACGTCCAAACAGGTAATGCATATCCGTCCCGGTGTAATAATTTTGTGGCTTATCCCTGGTATGAAACAGTTTGGAAAAGATGCTCATAATCCACTCCTTTCTAATAAACCAAGTGATTGTTATAATAGATTCGTAGGATATCTGATTTTTCAAAAATGAAAAGTTTCCCATAGTGACGGAAGGTGATCAAATATGACAAAGGAAGAATTATTAGAGTTTAAATACACGTATGGCTATTTCAAGATTGATGATCTCACCTATGGTTATATGACAATTCTTTTCTTTCAGCCGCCGTGTACTTATACAAAAGTTTCCTTTGATGAATGTCTGGAGGATAGTGTTCCAAGCATGGTTCAAACATACAATGCACTAAGACACCACAAACCGTACGATTTTTTCATTGAAGCAGGAACTGAAAAGTTTTACATCAAAATCAGCGACTATAGTAATGAAAACTTAGATGATTCGGTACTCTTTACCGTAAAGATTTCAAATTGGAATAGCGGCTTACAGTATGGTACAGAGCTACATCAGGAAATGCCCGTTGCCTACTTAATGTATGTATTTGAAAAATTTTTCAGTGAATTACTTCATCATCCGGATTTTCCTTTCCAATATCCATGCTTTTCAGAAACAGCCAGCCCGCAGGGTATAGCCGTAGAAGCTGAGTTTGAGAAAAAATATGAAAACATGAATCTTTCTAACGCGAAATACATTAAGTTAGATAAGCAATTCATGCGGGAGCACATAACAGAATTCACAGAGTGCGGCGAAACACTAAAAAATGAATTTATAACTATGCTGACTGAGTATAAAGTTCCTGATGGATGGACAATCTTAAGAGAATCGGGTCCTGAAACAAAGCACGATATTTTCTAGATCTATTAACCTTTATGCCTTAAACTGAAAATCATGGCTTTATGACGAGTGAAACTACTCTAAAATGCAATAATCCCTCGTTCGTCATAAATACTGTTCCCGCCCATTCCATTACGGATGGCCCGATCCAGTGCCATGATGGACGCCACGATTCCGTCGATCTTTTCGACGGATTTTTCTTTGTCCGGCTTGATGTTCCCCGCCGGATCCTGTCGCATTACCACGTTGCCGGCCATCCACTTAAGGACAAGATTGCCGCCATGGATGATATTCCCTTCCATCAGGAGCTTGAACATCTCCTCCGAAGGCGGCGACATATCCTTGAACCCCTGGAAGGTACCATGGTAAAGCCCATATCTTCCAAGTTCTGCACCATCTGAGTAGCGTTCCGGCGGTCGTAGGCGATTTCCCGGATGTGGTACGTTTCCCCCAGGCGTTCGATGAAATAATTTTGCCACAGCCTCAACCTATCTAGTGGTGTTAATTCAAGGCTTTTTCAATACACAGTATGGTGAAAGCTTATATAGTACTACATCTTGTGTGATATCAAGGCTACGCACTCAACGTGGTGGGTCCGCGGGAACATGTCTACAGGCTGTACTTTAGCGGTATGGTAGCCGTGCTGGTCCAGGTAGGCCAGGTCGCGGGCCAGGGTGGCCGGGTTGCAGGAGACGTAGACGACGCGTTTCGGTTGGCTCTGGGCGATGGCTTTGAGGACGGGTTCACCGCAGCCGGCCCGGGGCGGGTCGAGGACGATGACGTCGGGACGGATGCCGTTTTTGATGAGTTCCGGCAATTTATAAATAGCATCGCCTAAGATGAACTGGGCGTTGCCGACGTGGTTGTCTTTGGCGTTGCGGACGGCGTCACGAATAGCCGGGGCGACGATTTCGATGCCGTAGACCTGTTTGGCTTTCTGGGCCAGGAACAAGGTGATGGTCCCAGTACCGCAGTAGACGTCGGCCACGGTTTCGCCGCCTTTGAGGTCGGCAAAGTCGAGGGCCTGCTCATAGAGGCGCTGGGCCTGTTCGCTGTTGACCTGGAAGAAGGACTGGGCCGAAATGTGGAAGGTCAAAGGGCCGATGGAATCGTGGATAGTCCCTTTGCCGTAGACGGTCTTCGTTTTGGGCCCTAAGATGACGTTAGTATGGCGCTTGTTGACGTTCTGGACGACGCTCGCAAGACCTGGGATATCCCGGCGCAGGCGCTGGACCAAATCTTTCATGTGCGGCACCATGTCGCAGGCCGTGACCAGGCAGACCATGATTTCACCGGTATGGACACCGACGCGGCCCATGATGTGGCGGACGATGCCCGTGCGGGCGTCTTCATCATAGGCGGGAATCTTGAAATCCTTCATCCACTGGCGGACGACGGCGACGATGGCGTTATTCGCTTCCTTCTGGATAGCGCAGTCCTTAACGTCGATGACCTGATGGGTCGCTGCGGCAAAGCAGCCGATGGCGACTTTCCCCTTGCCGGCGGCGGCGACGGGAAACTGCATCTTGTTGCGGTAGTGCCAGGGCATCTTCGAGCCCAGCGTCGGCAGGACCTCGATGCCTTCGAGGTGGCCGATGCGCTGCAGCGCGTCTTTGACCTGCTGGCGTTTTTCCGCGAGCTCCCCTTCGTAGCTCAGGTGCTGGAGCTGACAGCCGCCGCAGCGGTCGTAAACGGGACACTTCGGCGCAACGCGGTCCGGCGAGGCTTCGAGGATTTCGACGAGCTCGGCGGCGGCGTAGTTCTTCTTGACGAGCGTAATCTTGGCCCGCACTTTTTCCCCGGGCAGGGCAAAAGGCACGAAGACCGTGAAGCCCTCATGACGGGCGATGCCTTCGCCGCTCGTACCGAGGCGGACGACGGACAATTCATAGATTTTCCCCTTCTGCACGGGGATATGGCGTAATTCTTTCATGGACATCCTTTCAGGCGGGCGCCCCGCGTGGGCGCCCCTACACTGTAAACTACAAACTACAAACTTTATACTATCACTTCACTGATGACGGGTTCGATGGTGTCTGCCTGGTCGGGCGTGACGATGATGTGGTCGGCAACTTGCTGGGCCAGGGCCATCATATCGGCGCCTTTTTTGCCGTACAAGGTGAACAAGGCTTCGCCAGGACGGACCGGATCGTAGAGCTCTTTGAAGAGGCGGATGCCGACCATCGGGTCGATTTTGTCTTCTTTGCAGGCCCGGCCGGCGCCCATGGCCATGGCGATTTCACCGAGGGCCCGGCCGTCGATGCGCGTGATGTAACCTTCATCGGTGCAGACTGCCGTAAAGACTTGGGGTGCCTTGGTGAGGGGCCGCTTGCCAATCCACGATGAGCTGCCGCCTTGGGCTCGGACGAATTCCCGGAACTTGGCCAGGCCTTTGCCGGAAGCGATGAGGTCGCGAATCATGGTTCTCCCCTGTTCTTCGTCCTGGGCCTTGCCGCCGACGATGAGCATCTGAGCGCCGATGGCTTCGACGACTTCCATGAGCCGCCGGCCACCTTGGCCCGATAAGGCTTCCACTGCTTCATCGACTTCCAGGCAGTTACCGATAGCCGTCCCCAAGGGCGCTTCCATGGACGTGACGACGGCCCGTGTCGGCCGGCCGGCGAGATTGCCGATACCGACCATGGTCTTAGCCAGTTCCCGCGCCCGTTCTTTGGTCTTCATGAAGGCGCCGTCGCCATACTTGACATCGAGGACGATGGCGTCGGCGCCGGAAGCGATTTTCTTACTCATGATGGAGCTGGCAATGAGGGGGATGCTCTCTACGGTCGCCGTAGCATCGCGCAGGGCGTAGAGCAGTTTATCAGCCGGCGCGATTTCGCCGGACTGGGTGATGAGGGACAAGCCGATGCGGCGCACTTGTTCCAGGAACTGCGCTTCCGGCAGGACGACATGGAAACCGGGAATCGATTCCAGTTTATCTGCTGTACCGCCGGTAAATCCCAGACCGCGGCCGCTCATCTTGGCCACGGGCACGCCGGCAGCGGCCACGAGGGGCGCGACGATGAGCGTCGTCGTATCGGCAATGCCGCCGGTGCTGTGCTTATCGACTTTGATGCCCGGAATGGACGACAAATCGACGATATCGCCAGAATGAGCCATAGTCAGGGTCAGTTCCTTCGTTTCTTCATAGGTCATGCCCTGGAAATAAATGGCCATCAGCCAGGCTGCGGCCTGATAGTCAGCGATGCGGCCGGCCGTATAATCGTCGATGAAGCGCGTAATTTCCTCTTTGGTCAGGACTTTGCCGTCCCGCTTGTGTTCGATGCAGTCGATGGGCCACATAGGATCACCTCAATTCCCCTAAAAAGCTCGTGCCGAATTCGAGGCCTGTGAGGCCGAAGTTGTCCATGATCGTCATGCCCAGGTCGGCGTAGGTCTGGCGGATGCCGAGGTCATGGGCTTCCTTGAGGGCCGGGCTGTAAAGGAGGAGCGGCACCCGTTCGCGCGTGTGGTCCGTGCCGTGCCAGGTCGGGTCATTGCCGTGGTCCGAGGTGATGACCAGGAGTTCGTCGTCCCGGATTTCCGTCAGGAGCTGGCCCAGTTCCGTATCGAAAGCTTCCAAGCAGTCGGCATAGCCCTTGACGTTGCGGCGGTGGCCGTACATGCTGTCGAAGTCGACGAAGTTGGCCATCAGCAGACCTTCATCGCTGCGGTGTGCGGCCAGCTGGGCGCGCAGGGTTTCCATGTCTTCGTGGTTGTTGGCCGTGTGGTACGATTCGGTCAGGCCGATGTGGGCGTAGATGTCGCCGATCTTGCCGACGCCGACGACGCAGTAGCCCGCTTCAGAAAGGTAGGAAAAGACCATTTTCCGCTTCGGCTGGCGGCTGTAGTCGCGGCGGTCACCGGTGCGGATGAAGTGGCCCTGCTCACCGATGAAGGGACGGGCGATGATGCGGCCCACTTCATAGGGGCCGACGCAGACTTCGCGGCGCGTAATGTCGCAGATGCGGTAGAGTTCTTCCAGGGGGATGACGTCGTTGTGAGCGGCAATCTGGAAGACGCTGTCCGCCGACGTGTAGACGATGGGCAGGCCCGTGCGGAAATGGTCCGGACCGAGGCGTTCGATGATTTCCGTGCCCGACGCGATTTCATTGCCGATATAGCCGTAGCCCGTTTTTTCCGTAAAGGTCTTGAGGAGATCCGGCGGAAAGGCATTGGGGAAAGTCGGAAAAGGATTTTCTACGGGGTTACCCATGAATTCCCAGTGGCCGCTCGTCGTGTCCTTGCCGGCCGAGATTTCCTGCATCAGGCCGTAAGAGCCGACGACGTCGGCCGCTTCCGGATGGATGTGGGCCACGCGGCCCAGGCCGAGGCGGCGCAGGTTCGGTACCTTCAGGGGCACGTTAGCGTCGATATGGCCGTACGTATCGGCACCGAGATCGCCGAATTTGGCAGCGTCCGGAGCGTCACCGGCGCCGACGCTGTCTGTGACAATGACAATAATGCGCTTGAATTTCATGAGAATCCCTCCTTACAGGCCCGGCAGGTATTTGCGGGCTTTTTCAAAATTGGCAATCGTCTTGGCATCGGTGATTTCGTTCTTGTCGATCATGTCTTCCACTTCTTTCGGCGTGTAGTATTCGACATTCATGAATTCATCGTCGTCGAGGTGCTGTTTGCCCTTTTCCAGGCCTCTGGCGAGGTACAGATAAATGCGTTCGCTGCAGAAGCCCGGCGACGTGTAGGTATAGCCGAGAGGAATGATTTCCTTCGCCGTCACGCCTGCTTCTTCTTCCAGTTCCCGGGCCGCGCAGTAATCCGGCGATTCGCCGTCGTGCTCGATCTTGCCGGCCGGCACTTCCAGCATGGCCTGAGCCGCCGCATAGCGGTACTGACGGACGAGGATGATCTTGCCGTCATCCGTCAGGGGCAGGATGGCGCAGGCGCCGAAATGCCAGACGGCTTCGCGCGTGGCCGTGCGCTTTTCGCCGCCCTGGCCGTCATCGATGGAAACCGTATCGACCGTGACGTGCAGGACGCGGCCCTTCATAATTTCTTTACGGGAAACGAGTGTTTCTTTACTGATGCTCACTTGATATCACCCTTTCAAAAAAAAGGCTCCCCTAATAGGGGAGCTGGCAGCCGCAGGCTGACTGAGGGGTTGTTTTTTAAGTGCAACCCTTCCGGCCCGTTGGGCCACCTCCCCTATCAGGGGAGGCAAAACCCTCCAGATAGGTATTTTATCTCACTTTTATTTTCCTGTGCTGCCGATGCCGCCTTTGCGGACGCCGCTGGCGGCATCGTCATTGACGGTCAGGTATTTCATGAAGATGCCCTGGCCGATGCGTTCCCCCTTCTTGATCGTCAGAGGGGCGTCATTGGTATTGTAATAGGCAATCATGATATGGCCTTCGTTGTCTTCGTTGTTGTAGTAGTCGCTGTCGATGATGCCCGTACTGTTGGCCAGCATGAGGCCTTTCTTGAACGCCAGGCTGGAACGGATGAAAATGGAAAGGTATTCATCGTCTTCCATGAAGGCTTTCAGGCCTGTGGGCACGACACTCACGGCATGAGGCGCCAGGACCGTATCGGCTGCGGCTTCCAGGTCGTAGCCGGCACTTCTGGCCGTCTTGCGGACCGGAAGGCGGATGCCCTGGTCCTTATAAGCCGTGACGACTTCAAATCCTCTGCCTGCCATGGCGATTACCGTTTCTGACGGTCGTGATGACCG
>URLP01000090.1 GCA_900548635.1 uncultured Megasphaera sp. | reverse complement strand
GGCTGGTCGCTCATCAGGCCGGCAATGGGTAGGGCGATGGCAGAGAGGACTTTGCCGCCGAGGACGATGGCCATGCCGCCCTTCTGGTCAGCCAGGACCTTGACGGCCGCGGCCATGTCGGCATTGTTCGTGCCGGCGACGATGATGTTGTGCGAATCGTGGGCAATGGAAACGGCGACGGCGCCCTGTTTCAGGCCGTAGCCGCGCAGGAGGCCGAGGCCGACGCAGCCCGTGCCGTGATGGCGTTCGACGACGGCGACCTTGACGATGTCCGCTTTCGGATCATAGACGAAGTCCCCTTTTTCATCGCGTTCGATATGGGCCTCCCCTTTTTCCGTGACTACGCCGCCGGGCACGATGTCGATGGTCCGCACGTGGTCAGAAGTAAGGTGCATGACCAATTTTTCTTCTGAGAAATCGGCAAGGCAGACCGAGCTGCCGACGGCGCTGTAGTCGGCCCGCGTGAAAGGCAGGCAGTATTTTCCGTTTTCGGCTGCTTTCTTACCGGCAATGAAGGTCATGACGGCCCTGAAGTCCTTCAGGTCTTCGAAGAGGACGATATCCGCCCGCTTGCCCGGCGCCAGGGCGCCGCGGTCGTCGAAGTGGTAGCAGTCGGCTGGATTGAGGGTCGCCATGGTGATGGCCGCCTGCGGCGTGAGGCCGGCGGCGACGCAGAGGCGCAGGTGTTCGTTGAGGTGGCCTTTTTCAAAGATCGTCTTCGGATGGAGGTCATCCGAGCAGAGCAGGAAGCGGCGCAGGTTTTCAGGCGTCACGGCTTTCACCAGGTTGGGCAGGTCGTGGCAGGCCGAACCATTGCGCAGCATGACGTACATGCCGGCGCGCAGCCGTTCTTCTACGTCGTCGAGGCTGAAGCATTCGTGGTCCGTGCGGATCTCTGCCGCTGTATAGGCCTGCAGGTCTTTGCCGTGCAGGCCCGGGCTGTGGCCGTCGATGGGCTTCCTGGCGTCGTAGGCAGCGAGGAGCTTATCGAGGACGGCGTCATCGCCATTCAGGATGCCCGGGCAGTTCATGAATTCACCGACGCCGAGGACGCGGTCATCCGCCAGTGGCGCGGTCATATCCGCCGCTTCCAGGACGGCGCCGCTGTGGTCGAAAGGCGTCGCCGGCACGCACGACGGCACCATGAAGCGGATGTCGAGGGCCGTTTCCTTGGCGGCCTGCATCATGTACTGAAGGCCTGCGAGGCCGCAGACATTGACGATTTCGTGGGGATCCGCGACAATCGTCGTCGTTCCCAGGGGCACGACGAGGCGGCCGAATTCTTCAGGGCTGACGTAGGACGATTCGATGTGGATATGGCTTTCGATCAGGCCCGGCGCGGCATACGCACCGCCGGCATCGATGACTTCTTTCCCTTCATAGGGACCGCCGACGCCGGCGATGATGCCGTCGGCAATGACGATGTCCCCTTTCCGTATCGTCTGCGTATAGACGTCGACGATCTGGCAGTTCTTAAGGACCAGGTCGCCCGCTTCCTGCCCCCTGGCCACGGCGATGCGCCGCTTCAATTGATTCCGTGTCACTGTCATCATTTATTTTCCTCCCTTTCGGCAAAAGGCATAATATTTTATCTTTATGACTCATTGTACCATAACTCCGCTTTTTTTGACAAAAAAAGTATTGCCCAAAGCGGCCGCAGCCCCTATAATAGTACTATTCCATATATCTCATTGAAATAAAAAAGGAGAGTGAACAGTTTATGGAAAAGCAAGCGTCCTTTCTCGACCGTTTCTTCCATTTAAGTGAAAACGGCACGTCAGTACGCACGGAAATCCTGGCCGGCATCACGACCTTCATGACCATGGCCTACATCCTGGCCGTCAACCCGACGATCATGAGCGCTGCCGGCATGGATAAAGGCGCCGTCCTCACGGCAACGGCCCTGGCGTCCCTCATCGGTACCTTGTGCATGGCCTTCTTCGCCAATTATCCTTTCGCCCTGGCACCGGGCATGGGCCTCAACGCCTTCTTTGCCTTTACGGTCGTCCTGCAGATGGGCTACACCTGGCAGATGGCGCTGGCCGCGGTCTTCGTCGAAGGCATCATTTTCATCATTTTATCCCTGACCAATGTCCGCGAAGCGATTTTCAACGCCATCCCGATGACGCTGAAGAAAGCCGTCTCCGCCGGCATCGGCCTCTTCATCGCCCTCATCGGCCTTTTGAATGCCCAGATCATCGTCGCCAACCCGGCTACGAAGATTGCCCTCTTCTCGTTCAAGCAGTCCGCGGCCAACGGCACCTTCCAGACCGTCGGCATCACGGTCCTTCTGGCCATGATCGGCATCGTCTTCACAGCCGTCCTGATGGTCAAGAAAGTCCGCGGCAACATCCTCTGGGGCATCCTCTTCACCTGGATCCTGGCCATCCTCTGCGAACTGACAGGCCTTTATGTACCGAATCCGGAAATGAAGATGTTCAGCGTCCTGCCGGATCTTTCGGGCGGCGCCGCAGCCTTTGCACCGGCCAGCCTCAGTCCGATCCTCGGCCAGTTCGATTTCAGCCGCGTCTTCAGCCTCGATTTCTTAGTCGTCATGTTCGCCTTTCTCTTCGTCGATATCTTCGATACCCTCGGTACGCTCATCGGCGTCTCGTCGAAAGCTAACATGCTCGATGAACGGGGCCGCCTGCCGCACATCAAAGGCGCCCTCCTGGCCGACGCTGTCGCTACGACTATCGGGGCCTTCATCGGCACGAGCACGACGACGACCTTCGTCGAAAGCGCCACCGGCGTCAGTGAAGGCGGCCGCACGGGCCTGACGGCAGTCTGCGTCGCCGTCCTCTTCGCCCTTTCCCTCTTCCTCTCGCCGTTCTTCATGGCCATCCCGGCCTTCGCCACGGCACCGGCCCTGGTCATCGTCGGCTTCCTCATGCTGACCTCCGTCGCCGGCATCGACTTCAACGACTTCAGCGAATCCATCCCGGCATACATCACAATCATCTCCATGCCGTTTTGCTACAGCATCTCCGAAGGCATCTCCTTCGGCATCATCTCGTACGTCGTCATCAACCTGCTCACAGGCAAACGGGAAAAGATTTCCCTCCTCATGTACTGCCTGGCAGTCATCTTTGTGCTGAAATATGTGTTCCTCTGAGGATTAAAAAAAGCGCTTGTCCCAGGACAGGCGCTTTTTTTGTGGTCCGTTTGGCGTTTGGCGTGGTTCGAAGAATTCCCGCAGTCTTCGGCAAACGACCCACGGCAAACGGGGACGAAGTCCCCTTATTTCTTCAATAATCCTTTTTCTTCGATGAAGTCCGAGACCATGTCGGCGGCGGTGGCGGTGATTTTGATGCAGTGTTTGCGGTATTCCGGCGTGCCGAAGCTCAGGGTGTTGAGGGCACGGCAGCAGGTGGCTCCGAAATGTTTCTTGAAGCGGTCGTGAAATTCACTCGTGTATTTGTAGATTTCCGGGAGCGGCTTTTCGTCCGGCGTGCGGCGGCCGACGAGGGCGCCGATGACCAGACAGGCGCCGCTCAGAGCACCGCAAACGCAGCCCGAACGGCCGATGCCGCCGCCCATGCCGGAAGCCATGCGGATGGCCACGTCCGGCAGCTGCAAATCCATCGTGTCGTTGCAGGTCTTGATGACCGATTCGATGCAGTTGTTGCCTTCGAGATGATATTTTTCTGCTAATTTGTATTCTCGTTCCATAATAATCCTTCCTTTCGCTTAACTGCGCCCTTCGCCGTCCTTCAAATCGTCGGCGATCTTATGGAGGACCTTCTTGGCCTGCTGGCGGCGGTGCCAGTACCAGAGGCCGCCGTAGACGATGGCGATGACGATGAGGACGATGGTCAGGCGCAGGGAATGGTCTTCCATCATGACCAGGTCGTGGCCGACGAGGACTTCGCAGGCGACCGACGGCAACTTACCGACGAAGCAGCCGATGATGTAGTCGCGGTAGCTGATGCGGCTCAGCGCCCCCAGCGCCGTGACCAGGCCGTTTGGCGAATAGGGCACGGCCCGGGCCAGGGTCATGGCCTGCCAGGTGCTGTAGTGGTCGAGCTTGCTGAGCATCTTGCTCTTTTCGATGACCTTCTTGGCCTTATTGCGAAAGAGCGTGCGCATGAAGAAGAAGCTGATGATGACGCCGATCGTTTCAGCCAGCCAGGAGACGAAGGTGCCGCCGACGACGCCGAAGACGACGCCGTTGGCCGTGGAAATGAAGATGGATGGCAAAAAACCTACGATATTGATGACGATGTCGATGATCATGCTGACCAGAGCCGCCCAGACGCCGAAGGAGCGCAGGTAGTCGATGGTCCCGTCCATGTTGCCGCTCGTCGAGAGGTCCCAGACGGTACGGTAGAAATCAGGGATGGCCAAATCGATGGCCACGAACATCAGGATCAGGACGGCAAAAAAAGCTATTTTAATGTGCGTTTCGCTGAGCTTATTTTTCTTCATGAGATACCGCTTCTTTCCGGTCCCGTTCCCACGTACGCTGACGGGCCATTTCGGCAATCCTGTCGTGTTTCAGTTTGGTCAGGTACATGGAGCCACCGATGATCAGGACGCCGCCGGCGACGGTCAGGGCCGTGAGCAGTTCCCCAAAGATGAGGAAGCCCCAGAGGGCGTTGAAGAAGACGCCGATGTACGAGACGAAGCTGACCACGACAGGGTTGGCCGTGGCATAGGCGTTGGTCATCCAAATCTGGGCGATGACGCTGAAGAGGGCCAGGCCGGCATAATAATACCAGTCCGAGCCCTGGGGCATGACGAAGCCCCCTGTCAGGGCCATGAGGACGATGCCCGCAAGGGCCGCGCAGACCAGAAAATAAAGGACGACTTCATACGGATGATGGCGGCCGGAATTGGTCAGTTTGCTGACCGTCGTGTAAGCGCCGGCGGCAAAGACGGCCTGAGCCAGGGCAAAGAGGGAATAGACGTTGAAGGACGAAAAATTCCAGGGCCGCACGACGAGGCAGCCGCCGACGAAGATGACCAAGAGGGGCAGTTTCGAGCCCGGCGGCAGGACTTCTTTGAGGAAAATCGCCGCAAAGAGCATGACGAAGAAAGCCGAGAGCTGGGAAATGATCGACACGTCGGCCAGGGGCATGCCGCGCAGGGCATAGAAAATGCAGATCATGCCGACGCCGCCGAGGACGCCGCGCAGGGTCAAGGTCGGTATGTCTTCTTTCGACAGATGTACATGCTGGATGCGCATCAGCCCCAATATCAGAAGGGCACTGAGGAAGCCGCGAAAGAACGCGATTTCCCCAGTGCTCGTCGTATAGGACAATTCTTTTACGATGACGTTCTGGAAGCTGAAGGCCAGAGCCGATAAAATGGCGTAAATGACACCTCTACTCAAACCAAGGGCCTTCCTTCCTAGTGTTTCGCCGCAATGGCATCGACAAAGGAGAGGACGGCTTTCTTCATGTCTTCCTTATCGATGGCATCGCTGAAGCGGACCGGTTTTTCCTTGAGATCTGCCAAGGGCTTCGGCAGGGCGATACCCGTGACGCTGCTGATATCGGCCAGCATGTCGAAGGGATCGTCGCTCTGGCGCAGGGCCAGGGCCTGGCAGATGACAGGCGGGAATTTATAGGGATGGGCCGTGGACATGATGACCGTGTGGCGGCCTGCATCGAGGCCCTGGCGGTGACGGTTCATGCCGACGCCGTAGGCCACGGCCGTATGGGGGTCGAGGAGATAGCCGAAGTCGTTGTAGACGTGGTTGATGACGGCTTTCGTTTCGTCGTCGTCGATCCAGCCGCCTTCGAATTCTTCGCGCAGCTTCTTCAGTTCGTCGGCGGAGACGCTCATTTTCCCTGTGGCCAGGAGGTCCTTTTCCCACTGGGCCACTTTGGCCGCATCCTGTCCGGCCACGTAGAAGAGGAAGCGTTCGAAGTTGCTCGAAAGGAGGATGTCCATGGACGGGCTCGACGTCGTGTAGAATTCGCGGTTCATATCGTAGACGCCAGTTTCGAAGAAATCAGCCAGGACCTTGTTCTGGTTGGACGCGCAGATCAGCTTGCCGATGGGGACGCCCATTTTCTTTGCGAAATAGCCGGCCAAAATGTTGCCGAAGTTCCCTGTCGGCACGATGACGTCGAAGGTTTCGCCTTCGCTGATGGCGCCGTTGTCGACGAGGGAGACATACGTCGAGACGTAGTAGGCGACCTGCGGGAAGAGGCGGCCGATGTTGATGGAATTGGCGCTCGAGAAGAGGACGCCTTTGCTGTTCGCATAGTCGTTGACTTCTTTGCTCGTGAAGACGCGCTTCAAGAAACTCTGGGCATCGTCAAAGTTGCCGTAAATGGCCGAGACCTTGACGTTCTCCCCTTCCTGCTTCTGCATCTGCTGCTTCTGCATGGGGCTGACGCCTTCGCTCGGATAGAAGACCATGATGTTCGTGCCCGGCACGTCCTTGAAGCCTTCCAGGGCGGCTTTGCCCGTGTCACCGCTCGTCGCCGTGAGGATGAGGATCTGACGGTCTTCTTTTTCCTGCTTCTTGGCAGCCGTCAAAAGGTACGGGAAGAGCGACAGGGCCAGGTCCTTGAAGGCCAGCGTGCGGCCGTGGAAGAGTTCCGCAATGGAGAGGTCCGTGTCGATGGAATGGAGCGGCACGATGCGGTCGTCGCGGAAGGTCGTATCGTTATAGGCAGAGGCAATCATCTTCTTGCGTTCGTCTGCCGTGAAATTCGTAAAGAAATGGGACAAAACGGCTTCGGCGATTTCCTGATAGGATTTGCCGGCCAGGTCCTTATAGGAAAGGACATTTTCCGGGAAGGTTTCCGGGACATAGAGTCCCCCGTCGGCTGCCAATCCATGCAGGAGCGCATAAGACGGCGAAACGCATTCGTCAGAACGTGTACTTCTAAAATTCATTCATAATCCCCCTTTTTGGCTCGCATCTGGGCGAAACGCCTGCAGTACGTAGTATTTAAGCCAGTATAGGACTAGTATAATATAGAATGAGCGTAAAAGCTAGTTTTTTAAAAGGCGAGTTTTTAGTTTGTAGTTTTTAGCGCCCTACCACGCCGCAGGCAGGCAGCCGGCGATGCTCAGGACGGCGTAGACGCCGGCGCTGGCGAAGAGGATGACGACCAGGGCCTGCATGACGGGATGGGCGATCCAGCCGCACTGCCAGCACGGCGCCTGGTCCCCTATTTTCCGGGCCCGGCGCAGCATGAAGACGGGCAGGACGGACATGATGATGCCCCCGAAGGTGCCGGCGCTGAAGATGGCGTTGACGAAGCCCACGAGGCCGCTGTAAGCCAAAAGGACCGGCGGCACGACGATGACGCAGAGGCAGAGAGCCCGCGTGCGGATATCCGTTTCCGATTTAAAGCCCAGACGATCGATCATGTTGGTCAGAAAGCTTTCGGCAATGGCCCAGAACGACGTCAGCATGGCGCAGAAGGCAAAAGCATTGACGATGACAAAGAAGACCGGCGAACCGAGGGCCCGGCCCCACGAGAGCGAGGCGACTTCCGAAATTTCAC
>URLP01000089.1 GCA_900548635.1 uncultured Megasphaera sp. | reverse complement strand
AGGTCGTAAAGCGCATGTGGCAGCTGAGACATTCGCGGCGGCGGCGGATGGCCTTGCCGTCATCGGTAGCCCGCGAATCTGTTACTTTTGTATCTGCACATTGGCAAAATGGGCATCTCATGTTCTTTCCTCCTACCTTTTCACCGACGGTATTTTTAAAAAAAAGCGGGTCCGCCGGGATCCGCTTTTTCATGCTGATTATCTCATCCACGTAGGAATTTCTACGCCGCCGGCATTATCTTTCGTATCGCCGGTTTTCGCTGCCGTACCGTTGCCCTGGCCAAAAGCAGGAATCGAAGACGGTTCTTTGCCAAAACCTGTAGCTACGACAGTGATGCGGATGGAATCTTCCATATCCGGATCAATGACGGAACCAAAGATGATGTTGGCTTCCGGATCAACAGCTTCCGCCACTTTTTCAGCAGCTTCGTTGATTTCGTAGAGGCTGATGTCCGGGCCGCCGGTAATGTTGAGCAGGATGCTCTGTGCACCGTCGATGCTCGTTTCCAGGAGCGCACTGTGGATAGCACCGTCGACGGCTTCGACAGCGCGGTTTTCGCCGGAACCGACGCCGATGCCCATGACTGCTTCGCCCTGGTCGGACATAATCGTCTTGACGTCTGCGAAGTCGAGGTTGATGAGGCCCGTCGTCGTGATCAGGTCGGAAATGCCCTGGACGCCCTGGCGGAGGACATCGTCAGCGACGAGGAATGCGTCCGTAAGGGGCGTTTTCTTGTCGATGATCTGGAGCAGTTTATCGTTCGGGATAGTGATAATCGTATCGACTTTTTCTTTCAGGTAATCCGCACCTTTGTCGGCTACTTCCTTGCGGCGCTTACCTTCAAAGGAGAACGGCTTGGTAACGACGGCGACTGTCAAAGCACCCATTTCCTTGGCGCATTCGGCAACGATCGGTGCCGCACCGGTACCGGTACCGCCGCCCATGCCGGCCGTGACGAAGACCATGTCGGCACCCTGCAGGGCCTTGACGATTTCTTCCTTGCTTTCCAAGGCGGCCTGTTCGCCAACCTGCGGATTGGCGCCGGCACCGAGGCCGCGCGTCAGTTTTTCACCGATCTGAATCTTGACATCGGCTTTAGAGACTTCCAATACCTGGTCTTCCGTGTTGACCGAGATGAACTGGACGCCTTGAAGGCCGCTTTCTATCATACGGTTGACGGCATTGTTACCGCCGCCGCCGACACCTATTACTTTTATATTTGCAAACTCTGCCATATCGCATTTTCCTCCTTCAGACTCTATAACGCACACCCTGTGCAGTAGGATTCCTTATTATTTTACACTATCTTGGAAAATTTATCTACCTGTTTTTAAAAATCAAGGTCCTGTGCGCTTTATTTCGTCTTGACAAGAGGTGAGCGCACATCCGTATCGATATACTGGACGGCCAGATGGTTTTCCTGGACTTCCGCCAGCAGCGTTTCCGTCAGTTTTGCCCGTTCGGCCGGTTCATCACCGCTACCGAGATGGATGGGGATAGAATCCGTTGTATAGGCGACGATGCTTTCGGGATTGCCGACATTGATTTCAGCGATATTCTGCATGATATCCGGCGGCAGGCTCTGGAGATAGACCATGGCCGCATGAAGCGTCGGATCCGTAACGGTATCACCGAGGAGCAGGTTGTCGACCTTCTTCCCCGTCATGATCGGCAGGGAGACGCCTTTGATCTGCGGTCCCAGTTCAATGACTTTCCCCGTCTTATCGACATAGGCAGCCGGCTTGCGTTCCGTCATGGTGACGTGGATCGTCGCCGGGAATTCGCGCGTAACCGTCGCATCGGCAATGCGCAGGTCCTTCTTCAGGCGTTCTTCGACGTCATCCGTCGAAAGCTGGATGACGTTCACGTAGGAATAGGCGCCGCAGGCGCGGTAGACGTCTTCAAAGGACATCTTCTCATTGCCGTCGACGATGATCGTCCCGAAAGGAACCGGTGCCAGGCGCAGGAAGAGCCAGAGGACGAAGACGCCGACGACCGTCAAAAGACAGGCGATGCGGCGGCGGCGCGCCCAGATTTGCTTCTGCCGGGCACGCTTCTTCTTCAGCCTTGCGGCCTGCCGGGCCTTGCGGCGGCGCAGTGCTGCTTTCTTCGCAGCCTGGGCCTGCCGGTCCGGTTCATTCAGCGGGTCGTTCTCAAGACGAGGCGGGACGAAGACATCATGTGTATCATTCGGCAGCACGACCCGTCGCTGCCGCGTATGAGATGAATTCTTTCTCATTAGAACTTACCTACCGATGCTTCCCGTAAAATCTTTTCGCACAAATCTTCAAAAGACATGCCCATGGCCCGTGCCGCATCCGGTACGAGGCTCGTCGCCGTCATCCCCGGGACCGTATTGATTTCCAGGACGAAAGGATTCCCTTCCTTATCGGTCATGATATCGACACGGGAGACACCGCTGCAGTGGCAGAGGTGGAAAACATTGAGGGCCAAATCCTGCATTTTTTTCGTCAGTTCCGGCGAAATCGGTGCCGGGCAGAGATGCTTGGCCACGCCGGGCGCATATTTCGAATAGAAATCGTATTTCCCCGTGCTGGAAACGATCTGGATAACCGGGAAAGCAACGTCGTCCATGACGGCGACAGTGAATTCATCGCCGTCGATGAAAGCTTCCGCTACGAGAGAGGCACTGTATTTGAAAGCTTCATCGACAGCCGGACGAAGTTCTTCTTCCTTCTGGACGATGACCGTGCCGATGCTCGAGCCCTGGCCCGACGATTTGATGACTACCGGCAGGTCGAAGCGCTTCTTGATATCGGCGACGATGGCGTCGCGGTCCTGAGTGGCGAAATAGTAGGCAAAGGGAGCTGTCGCGATGCCGGCACCCTGGAAGGCGGCCTTGCTCATGACTTTGTTCATGCCGACGGCACTGGCCATGACACCCGGACCCGTATAGGGGATGCCCATCATTTCGCACAGGCCCTGGATGACGCCGTCTTCGCCGTAGCGGCCGTGCAGGGCATTGAAGACAATATCAATCTGCTTGTCCTTCAAGGTCTGAGCAAATTCTTTCGGCACGAGTTCAATCGTTTCTACGTGATAGCCTTTTTTCGTCAAAGCGTCGGCAATGGCAGCGCCGGTACGGCGCGATACTTCTGCTTCCGTCGAAGGGCCGCCGACGACGACGGCAATTTTTTTATCTTTTAAGTCTTCCATCTCTTATTGTTCCTTTCCTTTCGCTGCGGCGAGGTAGGCTTCGCCAACTTTATAAATATCGCCGGCACCCATGGTGATGATCAAATCCAGGGGACGGGCATTTTCCTGCAGATAGGCGACGAGATCTTCTTTATGCGGGATATACGTGACATCCTGCCCCGTCGTTTCTTTGACCTTCCTGGCAATCAGTTCGCCCGAGACGCCGGGGATCGGGTCTTCGCCAGCACTGTATACATCAGTGATGATCAGCTTGTCCGCTTTGGCAAAGGCACTGCCGTATTGATTGAGGAGCAGTTTCGTCCGCGTATAGCGGTGCGGCTGGAAAAGGCAGACGACGCGGTGCGTGCCCATATCGCGGGCTGCCGTCAGGGTAGCGTTGATTTCCGTCGGATGATGGGCATAATCGTCGACGACCCAGACGTCGCCGACAAAGCCTTTCGTCTGGAAGCGCCGTTTGGCACCGTGGAAATGGCTCATAGCCGCTGCGATGCCATCAAAGGGAAGACCGCAGACATCGGCGACGGCTGTCGTCGCCAGGGCGTTGAGGACGTTGTGACGGCCCGGTACATTGAGGACCATGTCACCCATCTTTTCGCCGTGCTTATAGACGGAAAAATGAAGCTTGCCCTTAATATAGTGCAGGTCTTTGGCCTGATAGTCCGCTGCCTGGTCGATGCCGTAGGAAACGTAGCGGCGGCCCGTCTGCGGCGCCAAGGCGCGGATCTTATCGTTTTCAAAGCAGAGGACTGCCAAGCCTTCATCGGGATCCAGTTTCTGGATGAACTGCTTGAAGGCGGCGATGACATTTTCCAGGGAGCCGTAATGGTCCATATGGTCGGCGTCGATGTTGGTGACGACGGCGATATACGGATTCTGCTTGAGGAAGGTCCCATCGCTTTCATCGGCTTCGGCAATGACGTACTGCCCCTTGCCGAGGATGGAATTGCTGTGCAGGTAGTCGACTTCCCCGCCGATGACCAGGGTCGGGTCCTGATGGCATTCTTCAAAGACCTGGCCCAGCATGGACGACGTCGTCGTCTTGCCGTGGGCACCGGCCACAGAAATCCCCTTCCCCCAGCTCATGATATGGACCAGGGCATCAGAACGATGGATGACGGGAATATTGCGGCGGCGCGCTTCTGCCAGTTCGACATTCGTATCGCGGATGGCCGACGAGATGACGACGACCTGCGCATCCTGCAGGTTCTCCGGACGCTGGCCGATACAGATACGGGCACCTTTTTTTGCAAACTGTTCGGTCACAGGCGACGCCTTGAGGTCCGAACCGGATACGTGATATCCTTTTTCAATAAAAACATTGGCAATTGCCCGCATCCCCGCGCCGGCAATGCCGATAAAATGAACGTTCGTAACATCGTTCAGATTTACCATTGGTTTATTCCACACCCTTCTTTTCCTTTTACGGACGGCGTTTGCGTGCTATCGACAGGGCCAGTTCGGCAATATCGTGCGCTGCCTGGGGCTTGCCCATGGAGCGGCTGGCCTTCGCCATCGCTGCCAACGCCTTCGGATCGTCTTTTAAATGAATGATTTCTTCTAACAATTCCCGGCCTGTAAGCATCTTGTCGAGGATCATCTTGGCGGCGCCGCACATGACCAGGGCCTGGGCATTGTAGCGCTGATGATCTTCTGCTGCATAGGGGTAAGGAATGAGAATCGACGGGACACCGCGCACGGTCAGTTCCGCCAAGCCTACGGCACCGGCCCGGTAAACGGCCAAATCGCAGGCAGCGAGTGCTTCCGGCATCTGGTGCAGATACGGGATGATGCGGCTGCCCTTGCCGTAGCGGCCGCGGCCTTCGACGCCGGGCAGCTGCTTGACGACGCGGTCGTATTCATGATCGCCCGTGACGTGGAGGATCTGGATATTATCGTCGTCGCGGAAATGTTTATGGACTTCGATCATCGCCGTATTGATGCTGCGCGCACCGCGGCTGCCGCCGGCGACGAGGAGCGTGAACTTATCCGGGTCCAGCCCCAGGGCGCGGCGCCCTTCTTCACGGCTGACCGTGAGGATATCCTTGCGCACGGGATTGCCCGTATAGACGAGGATATTCTTGCGTTTGAAGCGGGCTGCCGCTTCTTCGTAGCCCAAAGCGACGCGATTGACGAAACGGCTCAAAATCGTATTGGTGACGCCGGGAATGACGTTCTGTTCCTGAATCATCGTCGGCACGCCGCTCAGGCTGGCCGCCAAGAGGACAGGGCCGCAGACGAAGCCGCCCGTCCCGATGACGACATCAGGCTTGAACTTGCGGATAATGCCTTCCGCTTTAATCAGGCTGACTGCCGTTTTGCCCAGGGTGACGAAATTGCGGACGGAAATCTTCCGTTCCAGGCCCCGCACATCGAGGGTAACGAAAGGCAAGCCTTCTTTAGGGATCAATGTATTTTCCAGGCCAATTTTGGAGCCGACGTAGAGAAATTCGGTGGGTTCAATCTCGGCAATCGCCCTGGCAATCGTAATGGCCGGGTAGATATGGCCGCCTGTGCCACCTCCGGAAATAATAACTCGACGCATGTTCCTGCCTCCTGTTGTTCTAAAAAAAATCGTTAAATGGCGTTGACGATGCCTTTGAAGACACGTCCGCGCTGTTCAAAATTATCATACATATCAAAGCTCGAGCACGCCGGCGAAAGAAGGACGGCCTGCGGCGCTTTGGCAATCTTGCGGGCCAGCATGATTGCACTTTCCATGCTGTAGCCTGTGCGGCGGATATCTTTGATACCCGCCTTTTTGGCAGCTTCTTCAAAGCGTTCTGCCGCATCGCCGATAAGGATCAGCGTATCGACGCGCTTCGCGGCCAAGGCCATGAAATCATCGAGAGGCGTCTTCTTATCGTAGCCGCCGGCAATGAGGATAAGGTGACCTTTCGGGAACGCTTCCAAAGCTTTCATGGACGCATCGACGTTAGTCCCCTTCGAATCGTTGTAGTAGGTGACGCCGTGGATAGTACGGACCTTTTCTAGTCTGTGTTCGACGCCTTTGAATTCCTTGAGGACGCGGCGGATCACATCGAGGGGCGCGCCGGCAACATAGGTCAGGAGAATCGCCGCCAGGCAGTTCTGGATATTATGCTTGCCGAAAAGATGCAGATCCGTTTCGGCGCAGACGACGGTATCTTTGCCGTCGAGGCGCAAAATCAGGTCCCCGTCTTTATAGAAGGCACCGACAGGTACTTCGCCGCACGTCGAGAAATAGACGACTGTCCCGGTCATATCCTTGGCCATAGCCCGGACTCGTTCATCGTCATAGTTGAGGACGGCATAATCATTCGTATCCTGGTTGAGGAAAATCCGTTCTTTTGCAGCAGCATAGCCTTCCATCGTGTGATGGCGGTCCAGGTGGTCCGGCGTAATATTGAGGATCGTCGCTGATTTTGCTTTGATGCTGTGCGTGAATTCGAGCTGGAAACTGGAAAGTTCCGCAACGACGACGGCTTCTTTCGGCAAATTGTCGGCCTGTGTCGAAAGGCCGTAGCCAATATTGCCGCCGACGACAGTCTGACGGCCCGTGGCTTTCATGATTTCACCGACCAGGGTCGTCGTCGTCGTCTTGCCGTTCGTGCCGGTAATGCCAATCATCTCGGCATCGGTGACGCGGCAGGCAACTTCGACTTCACTCCAGACAGGCAGGCCGCGGCGGATGGCTTCTTTCATAATCGGAATTTCCGGAGAAATGACCGGCGACGGGACGACGACATCCACGCCGTCGAGGAGGCTCGTTTCCTGGCTGCCGAAGACCAGCCTTACGCCGGCTTTCTGCATATCCGGCCACGGCGCTTCTGCCGTATCGATGGCCTTCATATCATTGAGCGTCACTGTCCCGCCGTGACCGGCCAGGGCCATAGAGGCAGCGCGGCCGCTGATGCCCGCACCGATGACTAAAAATTTCTTTCCGGAAAAATCCATTATGCTCATTACCAACACCTGCTTTGTGTAGAATATCAATCATAGAATCAGAAATGCCGCCGGCTTATTTGCAGGCCAGGACGACGATGATGGCCAAAATGGCCATGAGAGCCGAAAAGCTCCAGAAAACCGTAACGACTTTGACTTCACTCCAGCCGGAGAGTTCAAAATGATGGTGAATCGGGCTCATCTTGAAGACGCGGACGCCGCGGGTCTTAAAGGAAACGACCTGGATGATGACCGACAGGGCTTCGATGACATAGAGGCCGCCGGCCAGGATGAGGAGCAGTTCCGTCTTGGTCAGGATCGCCATCGCCGCCAGGGCACCGCCTAGGGCCAGGGAGCCTGTATCGCCCATGAACATCTTCGCCGGATGCTGGTTATAGAAGAGGAAGCCCAGGCAGGCACCGGTCAGGGCCGTGCCGAAAATGGCAAAGTGCGTGTAGCCGAGGGCTACGGCAATGACGACGTAGGCGACGGACGTAATCGCACAGGAACCGGCTGCCGGGCTGTACAACGGTTTGATCGTGGCGGCCTTTCTCGGTGCCACGATCAACGGTACGATCCCACTGGCGCTGGGCCGGCTGACAGGCA
>URLP01000088.1 GCA_900548635.1 uncultured Megasphaera sp. | reverse complement strand
GTCAGCCACCCGATGATGTAGGCGGATTTAGGAAGACATCTTTTAGATGTCGTTAGTACCTATGCAGTTCCGACTTACAAGCTCCCGACTTTAGTCGGGAGTAGTTGACCATCTGTCACCTCCGAGAATACCATGCCTATGAATAGCTAACGCTTGACCTTCCCTGCGGCCGTGACCCGTGCCTTCCCTTCTACATCCACACGACCTTTGCCGTAACGGGCCAAGGACTTCCAGGACAGTTTTTTCACCTTGTTCCTCAGCTTCTCTTGGAGTTTACCGAACTGATCCATCGTCATATCTTTTTTCTCCGACAAGGTGATGTCCGGGACTCCAAAGGTATTCCAGTACACTTCCATTTTCCCTACAGCCGGATCCCAATGGGTAAAATAATAGCTTTCACACACCAGGTTCCCATTCCCGTCCAGATGGTATTCTCCCAGTATGGAAAGGCTGGCACTCCCGGATCCCTGGTTCAGGAACCGTCCGTTTCCCAGATAGTACCAAGCGTTCCGGTAAAAGCCGCTGAACACCTGATGGAGCTGGCCGTCCCGGATGGTGAACAGGTTAGTGAGCCGGTTGTCCTGACCGATCAGCAGTTCCGGCTTCCCGTCTCCGTTGCAGTCCAGCAGCTGGTACTTCACCGCTTCCAGCCCCTGTTCCGGGGACAGATCACGCACGCCTTCCCAGACGGCCATCAGGTCGTCCCGTTCCTCACCGAAGAGAATATAGCTGCTGCCACTTTGGACCCTGGCATACAGGATATCCAGTTCCTCCCTATAGATATCATCTCTGCTGGAAGCGCCAGCCAGTCCGGACAGGCCGATGAGAAAAACCATCAGACACAGACAGGCCCTCTGCTTCCAACCCTTTTTTCCTTTCATGACGCTGGCCTCCTTATTTTCCATGTTCAAAAATCCATAAGCATTTATCTTTACTATCATTTTACTAAACATAAAAAATAAATACACTGTAATTTATTACAGGTATGGGCAAAAAAAAGGCGCTGTCTTCATGAGACAGCGCCTTTTTAAGGGCTTAGCAGTTAGTGGCTGGTTGTTAGTGACAGACTGTATTCCGAGATTCCCACAAGCGGGCTGTCCTTGGGGACGATTCCTACGAACTACGAACCACTAGCCACGAACCACGAACCACGAACTAAATCTGTGCAAAGAGTTTCTTCCGAGTCCGTTCGGCTTCGGCTTTGATCTTTTCGATGTCCAGTTTGGTGAATTCTTTATGGCGTAAGAGGACTTCACCATTGACCAGAACTGTGTCGACGTCCATGCTGTTGGCACTGTAGGCGAAGAGGCTCATGGTGTCGTTCTTTGGGTACCAGTGCAGGCCTTCGCGGTCGACGAGGGTGATGTCGGCTTTGTAGCCTTTTTCCAGCTTGCCTACGTCCTTGTAGCCCAGGCATTTGGCGCCGCCTTCAGTGAGCATGTTGACGGCCGTTTCTGCCGGGATGACCAAGGGATCCAGGGTGTTGGCCTTGTGGATGAGGGTGGTCAAGCGCATTTCTTCCAGGATGTCCAGGTTGTTGTTGCTCGAGGCGCCGTCCGTGCCGAGGCCGACAGTGATGCCCTTGGCCAGCATCTTGGGCACCGGCGCGATGCCGCTGGCCAGCTTCAGGTTGCTGCCCGGGTTGTGGGCGACGCGGACGTGTTTTTCTGCCATGATGTCCATGTCGTCATCATCGACCCAGACGCAGTGAGCGGCCAGGCAGCCGCAGTCGAAGACGCCGATTTCATCCATCAGGGCAATCGGCGATTTGCCGTACTGCTGTTTGATGTTTTCCACTTCCCCTTTCGTTTCGCTGAGGTGGATGTGGATTTCGGCACCCAGTTCCCGTGCCTGGTCGACGAATTTATGCAGGTATTCCGGCGGGCACGTGTACGGTGCATGGGGCCCCATCATGACGGTGATGCGGCCGTCGGCCTTGCCGTTCCAGTCGAGGAAGAGCTGGCGGTTTTCGTCAAGCCCGGCCTGGGCGTTCGGCCCAATGCCGATACTGCCGCGGCAGAGGCAGGCGCGGATGCCCGTTTCTTCGACGGCGCGGGCTTCCTGGTCCATGTGGTCGTACATGTCAGCATAGGCCGTCGTGCCGCAGCGGATCATTTCGGCAATGCCCAGCATGGACTGGGCGTAGATGACGTCATCCGTCAGTTTGGCTTCGGCCGGCCAGATTTTCTTTTCCAGCCAGTCCATGAGCTGCATGTCGTCGGCATAGCTGCGGAAGACCGTCATGGCGACATGGTTATGAGTGTTGACGAAGCCCGGCAGGGCGAGCATGTCCTTGCCGTCTATGACTTCGTCGTATTCCGCCGGATTCGGCGCTTCCGGGAAACCCGTGATGCGCGAGCCGTCGATGGCGATATTCTGTCCTTCTAAGACGCGGTGGTCCTGGTAGAGGGCTACGTGCTGAATCAGTTTTTTCATCGTTTCCCCTCCTGGTCCTTAGTCGAGATTCAAGTATTTGCGCTGTTCTTCGCTGAGCGTATCGATGGCATACCCCATGGAAGCCAGTTTAATCTTGGCGATTTCCGTATCGATTTCATGAGGCAGGACATAGACGTGGTTGCCAAGTTCCGCATGGTGTTCGAGGATGTATTTGGCAGCCAGGGCCTGGACAGCGAAAGACAAGTCCATGATTTCAGCCGGATGACCGTCGCCGGCAGCTAAGTTGACCAAGCGGCCTTCGGCGAGGAGGTTGATGATGTGGCCGTTCGGGAGTTCGTAGCCTTCGATGTTGTGGCGGGCTTCAAAATGGCGGACTGCCAGGGCTTCCAATTCAGGCTTGTTGATTTCGACATCGAAATGGCCGGCATTGGCGAGGACGACGCCGTCTTTCATGTTCTTCATGTGTTCGCCGCGGATGACGTCCTTGTCGCCCGTGAGGGTAACGAAGATATCGCCGACTTTGGCTGCTTCTGCCATGGGCATGACTTCAAAACCGTCGAAAACAGCTTCGATGGCTTTGATCGGGTCGACTTCCGTGACGATGACGTGAGCGCCGAGGCCTTTCGCGCGCATAGCGCAGCCCTTGCCGCACCAGCCATAGCCGGCGACGACGACTTTCTTGCCGACGACGGTCAAGTTCGTCGTGCGCATGATGCCATCCCACGTAGACTGGCCTGTACCATAACGGTTGTCGAAGAGGTATTTGCAATACGAATCGTTAGCTGCGACCATAGGGAACTTCAATTCGCCGGCTTTGTCGAGGCCGTGGAGACGATTGACACCGGTCGTCGTTTCTTCCGTGCCGCCGAGGAGGTTTTCCATGGCATCGGCGCGGGTCGTATGCAGGAGATGGACCTGGTCGCCGCCGTCATCGATGATGATGTCCGGATGATGGTCCAGGGATTTATTGAGGAAATCAAAGTATTCTTCATCGGTCGCGCCATACCAAGCATAGACCGTCAGGCCATCTTCGACGAGGGCCGCTGCGACGTCGTCCTGTGTCGAGAGCGGGTTGCTGCCCGTGACGATGACGTTCGCCCCGGCCCGATGAAGGACTTCGGCCAAATAAGCCGTCTTGGCTTCCAGATGAACACTGACGCAAATCGTTTTGCCCTTAAAGGTCTGGTCGGCTTTCAATTTGTCGCCAATAGCATTGAGGGCCGGCATATGACGATCGACCCAGCTGATTTTTTCATGACCGCTTTTAGCTAACTTAATATCGCGAATAATAGATTCCATATGAATAAGACCTCTTTCTATAATGAATTAGTGTTGGAAAAACGCCGGTACGGATACGGCATCCGGCCGGTGGATAATGCCCTTTTCCGTCACGATGGCGCGGATATTTTCATGAGGCGTCACATCGAAGGCGGGATTAAAGACGGGCGTTTCGGGGAGGGCTGCCGCCACACCCCGGAAAGAACGGACTTCATCGTGATTCCGTTCTTCAATGGGTATCTGATTGCCGTCAGTAATAGACAAATCAAAAGTTGAAGCCGGTGCCGCAATGTACAAGGGAATCGCGAGTTCCCGTGCCATCAGGGATAACCCGTAGGTCCCAATCTTATTGGCCGTATCGCCATTAGCCGCAATGCGGTCGGCACCGACGATGATGGCATCGACGCCCTTGGTCTTGAGTGTCCAGGCAGCCATGTTATCGGTAATGAGCGTCACCGGAATATGGTCGGCCATGAGTTCAAAAGCCGTCAAGCGGGCGCCCTGCAAGAGGGGCCGCGTTTCATCAGCATAGACCATGGACACCAGACCCCGGCGATGGAGTTCGCGGATGACGCCCAGAGCCGTGCCGATGCCGGCCGTCGCCAGGGCGCCGGCGTTGCAGTGCGTAAGGAGGGTCAGCTTCTTACCGCTCTTACCGAGCTCATCGGCACCGAAGCGGGCCATGGCGCAGTTGACGGCCAGGTCTTCCTGATGAATGGCAATAGCTTTTTCTTCAAGGCGCGCCGTAATGGCCTGGGGCGTGCCCCCTTCCCCGGCGGCGGCCAGCATCCGGGTCAAAGCCCAGTGCAGGTTAACCGCTGTCGGCCGGACCGCATCGAGTGCTTTACAGATGGCGGTAAGATCCGCCAGGAAAGTGTCGTCCTGCCCCTTTTCGCAGCAGGCGCGGGCGGCGAGGACGACGGCATAAGCCGCAGCGACGCCGATGGCCGGTGCGCCGCGGACGGCCAAGACGGAAATGGCCTGGCGCACGTCCTGCCATTTCCGGCAGGGCAGATAGATTTCTTCAAAGGGGAGCTTCGTCTGGTCGAGCAGATAGAGCGTCCCCTTTTCCCAACGCAGTGTTTCCATCAGACCGTGAACCCCCCATAGGCCTGCAGGGTATGACGGCAGGCACAATCGTCATTATCATATAATTCGATGCTCTTTAGGATGAGCTTTTGCAGGCGCTGGGCGTTTTTCGCCATGGCGTCGACGACTTCTTCATGCGTCAAAGGCGCCTTGGAAATGCCGGCTGCGAAATTGGTGACCATGGAAATCGTCGCATAGCAGATTTCCGCTTCCCTGGCCAGGCAGACTTCGGGCACGTTGGTCATACCCACGAGGTCGCCGCCGAGCTTTTCATACATTTTGATTTCGGCCGGCGTCTCGAAGCGCGGCCCTTCCGTGCAGACATAGGTTCCCTTTTCGTGCAGGGTATAGCCGCCCAGTGCCGCTGCAGCCTGCGCAACCGTGCGGCGCAGGGTCGGGCAGTACGGTTCCGTCATGTCGACGTGGACGACGCCGTTCTCGCCGCCGTCGAAAAAGGACGTGTGGCGGCTCTTGGTGAAGTCCAGGAACTGGTCGGGCAAGACGAAGTCGCCGGGTTTGTCGTCGCGGTTCAGGGAGGCCGTCGTCGAAAGGATGGCCGTCACGCCCAGGCGCTTGAGGCCGAGGATGTTGGCCCGATAGTTGATGAGATGCGGCGGAATGGAATGAGTCCGGCCGTGGCGGGGCAAAAAGACGAGTTCCTTGTCTTTGTACGTCCCCTGCCAATAATGGATGGTGCCGTAAAAGGTATCCATATAGTCTTCCTGGACATCCGTCAGGATTTTCGGGTCACAGACGCCGGTACCGCCGATGATGGCAATCAATCCCATAATATCATTCCTTCCTTTATTTCTTTGCGTGTTTGGCGTAGAGGGCGGCGAGTTCGTCGTGGGTGACGACGTATTTGGCGCCGCAGTACTGGCAGGTCATTTCGACCTGCGGGTCCTGTAAGAGCGATTCTTTATCGGCCGGACGCAGGGATAAAAGGGCATTTTCGAAGCGCTGGCGCGAGCACGTGCAGCGCCAGTAGAGTTCCTGCCGGTAAAGTTCTTTGAAATGCATGCCGCCGAGGATGATATCGATCAGACCTTCGGCATGCGGATGGTCCTTGAGGTACGTCGTCAAGGCACCGATCTGGGTGATGTTCGCTTCGACGCGGGCCAGGTCTTCGTCTTTGGCGCCGGGCAGGGCCTGGACGAGGAAGCCGCCGGCGGCGGCGATGCTGCAGTCCTTGTCGACGAGGACGCCGAGGCTGATCGTCGACGGAATCTGTTCCGACGTAAAGAGATAATAGGCCAGGTCTTCGGCGATTTCCCCGGAGACGAGGTCGGCCTGACTGGTATAAGTCGTCTTTTCCGGCGTAAAGCGCGTCACGCTCAGCTGGCCGTGCTGGCCGACAGCGGCGCCGACGTCGAGCTTGCCGTTCGCCTTGAGGGGCAGGTCGACGTGGGGATTGTCGACGTAGCCGCGCAGCTTGTTCGTATCGAAGCAGTCTGCGTGGACCGCCCCCAGTGGGCCGTCACCGGCCAACTTCAGGGACACGCCTTCGTGGTTCTTGTAGTCGCCGGCGAGGAGGACGGCGCCCGTCATGGCCCGGCCCAAGGCCGCACTGGCGACCGGCGAGAGCTGATGGCGCTGGCGTGCCTTTTCGACGATGCCCCGCGTCAGTGCCACAGAGACGCGGATGAGTTCATCCGATGTATAATGAATGATCTGGTTGTGTGTAATCATGAATTCCTATCCTTTCTTAACAAATCCAGTCTCTATTATACAACAAGTAGGGGTTAGGGGCTAGTAAAGTTTGACGTTTGAAGTTTGAAGTGGATGGTTTTAATTTTTCAGCAGGATTTCCCCGCTGTCATCTCGAATAGTTATAATAAGAATGTAAAGGAGTGATTATTATGACAGAAGATACGAAAAAAATGACAGCCCCTGAAGAAGCGGCAGAAGCGTCTGAAAAGACAGTGACTGTGACGGAAGAAAAGGATACAAAAGCAGCTCCGCCGGCACCGGCCAAAGGCCTGACGATTCTCCAGCCCGGCGCCGTTGCGGAAAAGGAAGAAGACGAAGATCCGGAAGCGCCCTATCTGGCTTCCGACATGTATCAGCGCATCGTTGCCTTGATCAACAACTTTGAATCGGGCCTGCCCGACGATATGCAGGCCGGCGGCCGCCTGGTATCGGCTGGCGACATCACCTTCAGCATCCAGGACATTGGTTACTGGGATCCGAATATGATCGTATTCTACGGCGAATTGTCCGACGGTTCAGCCGTTGAACTGGTCCAGCATATTTCCCAGCTCAACTTGCTCCTCGTCGCCGTCCCCCGCCACGACGACATCGAAAAACCGCGCCGCATCATCGGCTTCAACCGAAAGAATGAGCCGGATATCGCCACCGACCTGGAAGACTGAGATTACGAAGATTTCGGCAAGGGACTGACAGAAATAGCCGCCGGTTTGACCGGGCAGTGATATTCGCAGGAACCGCAGCCGATACAGCACGCCCCATCGACATGCGGGTAGCTGCGCCCATCCTCGTTCTCGACCAGGGTAATGGCCTGGACGGGACAATGGCGGGCACAGTTACCGCAGACGATGCCGTCGCGGGCGATGAGGCAATGGAACTGGGCATAGTGGGCGATGCCGATTTTCGTCCGTTCCTTCACGGCCAGGTCCAGCGGGAGAATGGCGCCAGCCGGGCAGGCTTGAGAACAAAAGTTGCAGTTATAGACACAGTAGCCTTTAGAAAAATCCATGTAGGGCTGGCCCATCTGCAAGGCGCCGTTCTCCAAGACGGCCGGCACCAGGACGCCGCTGGGACAGCGGCTGACGCAGAGATGGCAGGCCGTGCAGCGCTGGGCAAAAGTCTCGGCCGAGGCAGCTCCGGGCGGTAAGATTTTCTTCCTGCCTTTCCCCGTCCCCACCAGAGCTAGCAAAACGGTCTGGCTGCGGGCCAGACCTGCGGCGATGGTCCCGGCGGCAACGGCC
>URLP01000087.1 GCA_900548635.1 uncultured Megasphaera sp. | reverse complement strand
GCCGGAGCAGCCATGGCTACGGCGATACCGATGATCAGGCCGATGATGATCTGCTTGATCAGGCTGATGCGGTTCAATGCATTCCATAGACTATGCATAATAAAACCTCCTAAAATAAAAATAATGGCATGTTACAATTGTATAATACATGAGTACACTTGTTTATTATAAAGCAAAAACCGTAAAATTTCAATAAAAAAAGAGATTGCCATAAGAATGTTTTTGTCATCCTTGGCAATCTCTTTTAACCTATAGTTTATCGTTTGCAGTTTGTAGTACACATTACTAACTCTTGTGCCACTACAAACTGAAAACTACAAACTCAGGACATAAAATCTTAACTGAACTATTCTATCAGCGCTGTCATGAATTATTCACTCAGAACAGCGGCGCAGCGGGCGCAGAGGGTCGGATGGTTCGGGTCCGAGCCGACCGTGTCGCTGTGCATCCAGCAGCGTTCGCATTTTTCAGCTGTCGAGGGAGCGACGACGACTTTCATGCCGCTGTGGTCTTCACCAGGAACCGCATCAGCCGGGGCTTCGTCTTTGACCAGTGTCGCCTTGCTGACGATGAGCAAGGTCGCCAGCTGATTCTGCCACTGGCTGAGGAAATCGTAGTCTTCGCCGTCGGCGTAAATCGTGACGTCTGCATCGAGGGCATGGCCGATCTTGTGTTCCTTACGGGCGCCTTCGAGGATACGCGTCAAATCGCGGCGGTACGAGAGGAACTGCGTCCAGCGTGCATCGAGGTCGGCGTCGAGGTATTCTTTATGAGCCTTAGGCCAATCCGTAAGGAGGACGCTTTCTTCCTTGCCTTCGACAGCCGGCATGTTCTGCCATACTTCTTCAGCCGTGAAGGAGAGGACCGGAGCGACAATCTTGACCAGCGTATCGAGGATGATGTACATCGCTGTCTGGGCACTGCGGCGGATCGGTGCATCGGCTTTTTCCGTGTAGAGGCGGTCTTTGATGACGTCGAGATACATGGCACTGAGGTCGACCGTGCAGAAGTTGTGGATTGCATGGTACATAACGTGGAACTGGTAGTTTTCGTAGGCGTCCGTGACTTCTTCGAAGACCTGTTCCAAGCGCAGGAGAGCCCATTTATCGAGTTCCGTCATATCCTTGTAGGCAACGGCATCCTTAGCCGGATCGAAATCAGAGAGGTTGCCCAGGAGATAGCGGAAGGTATTGCGGATCTTGCGGTAAACGTCGGAGAGCTGTTTCAGGATCTTCGGCGAAAGGCGGATATCGCCCTGGTAGTCGGCCGAGGAAACCCAGAGACGGAGGACGTCAGCGCCGTATTTTTCGATGACTTCCTGCGGAGCGACGGTATTGCCGACGGATTTACTCATCTTGCGGCCTTCGCCGTCGACAGTGAAGCCGTGAGTCAGGACCGATTTGTACGGTGCAATGCCGTTGACGGCAACGGACGTGAGCAGGGAGCTGTTGAACCAGCCGCGGTGCTGGTCAGAACCTTCGAGGTACATTTCGCAGGGATAGTCGAGGTCCGGATCGTGTTTCAGTACGCCCTGATGAGTGCAGCCGCTGTCGAACCAGACGTCCATGATATCCGATTCTTTACGGAAATGCGTACCGCCGCAGTGCGGGCATTTATAGCCTTCCGGCATGAGTTCCTTGACGTCGTGCATCCACCACGTATCGGAACCTTCTTTGGCAAACATCTTCTGCAGATGAGCGATGGTTTCGTCGTTGATGATGTGTTCGCCGCAGTCTTCGCAGTAGAAGATAGGAATCGGCACGCCCCAGACACGCTGACGGGAAATGCACCAGTCACCGCGGTCGTGAATCATGTTGTAAATGCGGTCGTGGCCCCAGGACGGAATCCATTTGACCGTATCGATGGCATCGAGTGCTTTCTGGCGGAAGCCGTCAACCGAAGCGAACCACTGTTCCGTAGCGCGGTAGATGATCGGTTCCTTGCAGCGCCAGCAGTGCGGATACTGATGGCGGAAAGTGCTCTTGGCAAAAAGGGCACCCAGTTCAGCTAATTTCTTGATGACCGGTACGTTCGTATCGAAGACAAACTGACCTTCAAAACCAGGAACCTTGTCGGTATAACGGCCTGTGCCGTCGACAGTACCCAGCGGTTTGAGACCCCAAGCAGCATATTTCTTGCAGACATCAAAGTCGTCCTGGCCATGGTCCGGAGCGGTATGGACGAGGCCGGTACCCGCTTCGAGCGTGACGTGGTCGCCGAGGATGATGGGAACCTTGCGGTCGTAGAAAGGATGCTTGAAGACCAAGCCTTCGAGCTGCTTGCCTGTCATGACGTCCGGCAGGACTTCGTAGTCTTCGACTTTGCCAGCTTTCATAGTCGGTTCGACCAAGTCTTTAGCCATGAGCAGGTATTCATCGCCGATGCGGACCCAGACGTATTCAAAGTTTTCGTTGGCACTGATGGCAACGTTACAAGGAATGGTCCAAGGCGTCGTCGTCCAAATGAGGGCGAAGACTTTGTCCGGGTCAGCGCCTTTCGGCATATGGTCGTTCAGGTCGACGGACTTGAATTTAACGTAAATGGAGAAGGACTTATCGTCCTTGTATTCGATTTCAGCTTCAGCTAAGGCCGTTTCGCAGTGCGGGCACCAGTAAACGGTCTTCAGGCCTTTGTAGATATAGCCTTTCTTGGCCATTTCGCCAAAGACACCGATCTGAGCGACTTCGACGTGCTTGCGCAGGGTCAGGTACGGATGATCCCAGTCGCCGAGGACGCCGAGGCGGACGAAGTCCTTCTTCTGTTCTTCGACGCGGGCCAAAGCGTAGTCGCGGCATTTGGCGCGCAGGTCGAGCGGAGCCATTTCGTGGCGGTTGAGGCCCGTATCTTTGATGACGGCGTGTTCAATCGGCAGGCCGTGCGTATCCCAGCCGGGGACGTACTTCGTGTAGCAGCCCTGCTGGGTCTTATATTTGAGGATAATGTCTTTTAATACTTTATTTAATGCGTGGCCAATGTGGATCTTGCCATTGGCATACGGAGGACCATCGTGCAGGATGAATTTGGGAGCGCCGTCCCGTTTCTTCAAGCGTTTTTCATAAATTTTGTTGTCCTGCCAGAATTTCAAGAAATCCGGTTCCCGTTTCGGCAAATTGCCGCGCATGGGGAAATCGGTCTTAGGCAGATGTAAAGTCTTACCGTAATCCATTGTATTTCCTCCTCTGAATCTGTGAAAAAAAATAACGTCTCCGTCCCTAAAGGGACGAAGACGTAATCACCGTGGTACCACCCTATTGACTGACTATGCAGCCACTTTGACGCGCGATAACGGCGCGGCCCGGCAGCTGGTTCGCAGCTGCAGCTCCCAAGTGATCCGCCAGCATACGGTCTTTCCCGGGCTCACACTCTCCCCGGTTCGCTGCAAAGGCCTGGACGACGCTGGCCGTCTTGTTCATTGCTTTTCAAAAATATGACAATTACTTGTACATAGGAGTATTTTAAGAGCTTCTTTTCTATTTGTCAAGAGGCATTATTTCCAATACTGTACACTGTTTTCGTCGATACCGATGGAAGCCGCCTTGAAGACAGGGTTCTTCCCTTCCTTCTTCTGCTGCTGGTAGTCGCGCATGGCTTTGACGGCCTTGTTGCCTAAGATGAAGCAGGCCGGGATGTTGATGAAGCACATGACGGCCATGAGGATATCAGCGATATCCCAGACGGCAGCCATGGACATGCCGGCGCCGACAAAGACGACGGCGACGCAGACGATGCGGAAGGTGTTGACGAAGCCGTGCGACGGTGCGCCTTTATGGATGAAGCGGATGCAGTTGTCGACGTAGAAAAGGTTGCCGATGAGCGTCGAGAAGCCGAAGAGAAGCATGCAGACCGTAATCAGGATCGGGCCAAAACCGCCGTAGACAGCAGTGGCTGCATTCTGGACATAGGCCGCACCGGCGACTTCCTTGGTGATGGGCACGCCCGAGAAGAGGCCCATGAAAGCCGTAGCGCTGCAGACCAGGATGGTGTCGATGAAGACCGAAAGCATCTGGACCAGGCCCTGCTTGACAGGATGGCTGACGTCGGCCGCAGCGGCAGCATTTGGTGCCGAACCGATGCCGGCTTCGTTGGAATAAAGGCCGCGCTTGATGCCGTAGACCATGCAGGAACCGGAAACGCCGCCGAGGATGGCCTGGAAATCGAAGGCATCGGCGAAAATCATTTCAAAGACCTGAGGCAGGCTGGAAATGTGGAACAAGATGACAATCAGAGCCGCGACGATGTAGACGGCACCCATGACCGGGACGAGGACGGACGTCACCTTGACGATGCGCTGGCCGCCGCCGACGAGGCAGTAAGCGACGAGAGCTGCGAAAACGGCGCCGATGATCCAGGGCGTCGTCGTCGGGTCATAGAAACTGTAGACGAGGAACGTCGACTGCATGTTGAAGGAGCAGAGCAGATTGAAGCCGCCGGCGTAAGTCAGGATCAACGAAAAGGCGAAGAGGACGCCGAGCCAGCGCTTATGCATGGCCGTTTCGATGTAGTAAGCCGGGCCGCCGTAGCTGTGGCCTAAAGGATTGCGGCGTTTGTAGATCTGAGCCAGCGTACTTTCGATGAAAGCCGTCGCCCCGCCGATTGTGGCCAGGAGCCACATCCAGAAAACAGCACCGGGACCACCCAGGCAGATTGCCGTCGAAACGCCGATGATATTGCCCGTACCGACGCGGGATGCCGTCGAAACCATGAGCGCCTGGAAAGACGATACTTTCCCGGCCTGTGTCGGTTTTTCCATGACGACGCGGATGCTTTCAGGGAACATGCGCAGCTGAACGAAGCGCGTTTTCCATGAAAAAATGAGACCGGCTGCGATGAGGATGACCATTAAGATAGGATAGTAAAGGACATCATCAAGGTAATTCAGGACAGCCATAATCATAGAATCACTTCCTTAATTATAATAACGATAAAAATCATAAGATAAATAAACGTTTATATTAAAAATCATAAAGGATAGGTCAACAATTTGTCAATAGGTTTTGAGAAATACGCAAAGCTAATCGTTTCTCTCGTGCCTGACCTGTAGTATAATAGAATATATGAAAAGAAAGGCAGTGATTCTCCATGCCAGCTATTGAAAAAGTGATAGAAAAAGCCATCGCCTTCGATCACGGCGACGCGCGGCGCATCCACCATTTCCTCAAGGTCTACGCCTATGCCGATACCATCGGCCGCCTCGAAGGCCTGCCGGCGGACGAGCAGGACATCCTGCGCACAGCCGCCGTCCTCCACGACATCGGCATCCATGCGGCGGAAGAAAAATACGGTTCTTCGTCAGGAAAATATCAAGAAATCGAAGGCCCTGCTCCGGCCAGGGCTATCTTGGAAGAACTGGGAGCCGACCAAAAGCTCATCGACCGGGTCTGCTTCCTCATTGCCCACCATCACACCTACACCGGCGTCGACGGATTGGACTACCAGATACTTTTAGAAGCCGATTTCTTAGTCAATGCCTATGAAGACCAGCTGAAACCGGAAGCCATTATCCACTTCAGGGATAAAGTCTTCCGCACCCCGTCGGGTCTGCAGTTATTAAAAGATACGTATCATGTGTGAAAGGAGTCCTTACGATGACAGATATTGAAAAATTCGTCGATATGGTAAAAAATTCAGATAACATCGTCTTCTTCGGCGGCGCCGGCGTCTCGACGGAAAGCGGCATCCCCGACTTCCGCAGTACTGACGGTCTCTACAACCAGCATTACAAGTATCCGCCCGAAACGATCCTCAGCCATTCTTTCTTCATGGACAATACGGAAGAATTCTACCGCTTCTACCGCGACAAGATGCTGGCCCTCGATGCCAAGCCGAACATGGCCCACATCAAGCTGGCAGAACTGGAAAAAGCAGGCAAACTGAAAGCCATCGTCACACAGAACATCGACGGCCTGCACCAGAAAGCGGGCAGCAAGAACGTCCTGGAACTGCACGGCAGCGTGCACCGCAATTTCTGCATGCACTGCAACAAATTCTTTGACGCCGAATACATGAAGAATTCTACGGGCATCCCCAAGTGCGACGCCTGCGGCGGCATCATCAAACCGGACGTCGTCCTCTATGAAGAAGGCCTGGACAACGATGTCATCGAACAGTCCCTCTACTACATCAGCCACGCCGACATGCTGATCATCGGCGGCACGAGCCTCGTCGTCTACCCCGCAGCCGGTCTGGTCCGCTACTACCGCGGCCATAAACTGGTCCTGATCAACAAATCCAGTACGGACATGGACAGCGCCGCCGACCTAGTGCTCCACGACCCGATTGGTGAAGTCTTCAGCCACGTAAAATTATAAACAAAAAGTAAACTTTCTTCTCATTTGACATACAATCATAACGTATCGTAGTATACTAAATGTAATGTATAATTTTATGCGTTTTTCTGCATACGCAAAAAGAACGAGAAGAAAGAAGGTCTTTGATTCGTGAAGAAACAAGTAGTCTGTACCCTGACAGCCGCCTTAGCTGTCACTTCCCTGTCGGCCTTAGCCGCGAATCCCTTTGTCGATGTACCGTCTGACAGCTGGGCTTACAAGTCCGTCGTCGAACTGGCCGACGCTGGCATCATCCAGGGCGTAGACGGGTCCTATTTCCAGGGCAATCGCAATATCACCCGCTACGAAGCCGCTGAAATGGTCGCCAAAGCCATGGCCCATATGGACAAAGCCTCCGTCGAACAGCGGGCCCTGATCAACAAGCTGGCCGATGAATACGCCGACGAACTGAACAGCCTCGGCGTGCGCGTGACGAATCTGGAAAACCGCGTCGGCAATACGCGCGTCTTCGGTGACGTCTTCGTCCGCTACCGCTATCAGAAAAATAACAAGAAGGACGACAGCTCCTGGGATACGCGCTTCCGCATCCGCGCCCAGGGCCAGGTCAATGACCGCACGAAAGTCACGGCCGGCGTCAGCACGGGCTTCCGCCCCTTCGCCAGCAACAAAGCCGCTTCTGACGAAGGCAACAACCCCTATATGGATTTAGCCAAAGTGGATTACAACTTCGGCAGCAAGAACTGGGAACTCAGCGTCGGCCGCAATGACGTCTACCGCATCGGCCGCGACGCCTATGGTCTGCAGTACTTCGATGCCCTCGACGGCGCCGAACTGCGCTATCACAACGACAAGCTGGCTGTCACCACAGGCTACGGCAAATTCAAAGACGGCAAGAAGCCCGGCGTCGATACCATCCACGCTTCCCAAGCCTATTCCAACGCCTTCAGCACGTCTGGCCTGGAAACAGGGTATGGCGAAATCGACGCCTTCTTCGGCGGCGGCAAAGCAGCCCGTTCCGAAGCCGGTTTCTACTACAACCGCCTGCATAAGACCAACGATTTGGCACCGGAATTCTTCGCCAAATACATCGCTGGCTACTTCGTCCGCGGCAACTACGGCAAATGGAGCGCCCTGGCCAACTACGAACACATCGGCTTCAACGACGGCTTCCAAAACGTCGACGGCCAGGACTACGGCGACGCCTGGATGGGAACTCTCCAGTATGGCAAAGCTGACTTCCATCAGCCTGGCAGCTGGGATACGTGGCTGGAATACCTCGACATCGACGACGGGGCCTTCATGGGCGGCAATCCTTTCACATGGCGCTTCTCCAGTGACATGGACAACCAGCGCAGTTGGGGTATCGGCGTCGACTACATCGTCGCCAAGAACCTGAAATTCAGCGTCATGCAGTCCTTCGCCAGCCAGGCCAAGACCGGCAGCCAGGACCCCCACGAAATGACCCGCATCCACTTCCAGATGCTGTTCTAGCAGGGGACGCCCGTGATTCGCAGCTCGTGGCTCGTGGTTCGTTT
>URLP01000086.1 GCA_900548635.1 uncultured Megasphaera sp. | reverse complement strand
CCCGTTCTTCACGGCGGGCGTTGGCTTCTTTTTCAGCAGCCGCTTCACGGCGGGCCTGTTCACGGCGCTGCCTGTTGCGGGCCAGCTGTTCTTCTTCAGCCTTCTTTTCGGCTTCAGCCTGGCGCTGGCGTGCCAGTGTCGCTTCTTCTTCCCGGGCCTTGTAGGCAGCGGCTTCTTCCTTATCTACCTTTTCCATGGCTTCCAGGATTTCATCGCGCGACAGGACGCGCGTTGCGTCGAGATCATCGGCGTTCGGACCCTTGCGGACCGGTGCTTCCTTCGTCTTAGGCGCTTCTTTATAGACAATCTTGCCATTGCGGCGGACGGCTTCGCCTTTGGTCGTGACGAAGGCCGTTTCTTCCGGATGTTCCCGCCGTTCGCCGAGGGTCATCTTCGGGACCCTGGGCAGGGGCGCTGTTTCTTCATCATCGTCCCCTTTTGGCAGTTCCCTGGCATGCTTCACTGTTGCCGGCGTACGGTGCTGGACTCTGCGCAGCGGCTGCGGTTCGCTTTCGTAGTGCCCTTTCGTCTTCGTGTTCGCTTTTTCTTTTTGGGGACTGCTCTCCGAGTGTCCTCCTGAATACATAATATAACAAATTACAAAAAAGACGATTGCAATGCCCGCGATGATTGCGTACGGCAAAAAGTTTGTCATGTCATCCTCTCCTCTATTTCATCAAACTTCTTTCCCCATTGTAGCATAAGATGAGTGCCTGAGCTACTGTCTCTTGCCGATTAATTCGCACTTTCGTATAATAAAAGGGAAATTTATTTACCAGCCGCTGCAAAGGAGTCTTATTGGTGAAAAAATATAACGCTATTATTTTCGATATGGACGGTACCGTCCTGGATACGCTCGACGAATTGACAAAAACTCTCAATCATATCTTTGCCCAGCATCAGCTGCCGCCAAAGACGCAGGCCGAAATCCGCCCCTGTCTGGGCTTTGGCTACGACGGCTTCATCGATAAGGCCGCGCCGGATGCGCCGGAAAGCCTGCGCCGCACGATGACGGAGGAATTCATCGCCTATTACAGTGCGCACTGCCAGACGACGACCTTCCCCTACCCAGGCATCCCGGACGTGCTGCAGCGCCTGAAAAAGGCAGGCTACAAGATGGCCATCGTCTCCAACAAAGGCCAGGGGGCCGTCTCGGAACTGCACGACGAATACTTCCGGGACTTCGTCGACTTCTCCCTCGGCGAAACGCCGATGTACCGCAAGAAGCCGGCGCCGGACATGGTCTGGGAAGCCCTCAAGCGCCTGGGCTGCGCCAAAGAGGACGCCGTCTACGTCGGCGACTCGGAAGTCGACAAAGAAACGGCGGACAATGCCGGCCTCGACGCCGTCCTTGTCAGCTGGGGCTTCCGCGACCGTAACTTTCTCCAGTCCCTCAAGCCGACGTACCTCGTCGACACGAGAGAAGAACTGGGAGCGCTTTTTGGCGTATAGGCGCCTGCGGCGCCGTGGACCGTGCTTCGTTTGCCGTGGTCCGCAGGGCCTCGTCGGCGCTGCCGACATCAAAAAAAATAAACGGGCTCGCTTACGCATCGCCACCATCAAAAGCAACCCCTCAGTCAGCTATGCTGACTGAGGGGTTGCTTTTTACAGGGCGATGCGCCAGTGAGCCCGTTTTCTCATCACTTCATCACGTCGTTCTGTACGGAGGTGATGGCGCTCGACGTGGCATCGTCGAGGAGTTTGGAGTAGAGCTGCTTTGTTTCTTTCTTCGTATCTTTTTCTGTCGTGCTCACGGTATCTGCCGTTTCGTCACTCTTGCCGGCGACCTGGACGATGGCCTGTTTGCCGGCGACGGGAGCCGTTTCCAAGCGGACCCGTCCGGCGCCGACGCGCTTGGCGAGTTCATCAAGCGTCGCCTTGCTGACCGGGTGCTGGACCGTGAGGACAATCTGTTCGTTGACGTAATCCGGAACGGCACCGACGTAGTTCTGAACGCCTTCACTGTCGACGACGCAGTGGATGGCCTTGGTCATGAGCTGGCTGTAGTCGCTGTGGCTGAGGGAGACGGGCCGGATCTTGACGGCTTCAGGCTTGGAGACTTCAGAAGCAATGCGCTTTTTGAGGTATTTGCTCGGTGCGCCTTTGATGCCCAGGACCAACGTATCGCCGTCCCAGTACAGCGTGCCTCTGCGGAAATAGAGAGGAACCGAGCCGTATTCGGCGTTGATCAGGGGGATGACTTCCGATTCGATCTGGACATGGGACGTGTAAGACGCATCGGAATGCATGAGGCGGTAGAAGACCTGCGCTGCATCAGCCCGCGTCATCCCTTCTTTGGGACGGAAATAGTTGTCTGCCGGCACCATGATATTCTTGCTGTGCAGGACATCGACAGCCTGCGTGTATGAAGGCGATACAGAAGCTTCATCAGCATAGGCCTTGACGTTTTGGTCCGGATCGGCCAGATGGTTGTACTGCAGGTAGCGGTAGATGACACTGGCAAATTCTTCCCGCGTCACGGGCGTATCGGGCTGGAAACTGCCGTCCTGATAGCCTGTCAGGATACCTTGAGCGGCGACGCTGTTCATGGCATCGCCGGCCGTCCCGGCAGGTACGTCCTTATAGGCCGAAGCTGCCGCGAGAGGGATGTTGGCCGCACTGTTGTAGAGAAGCTGGGCCAGTTCGCCCCGCGTCAGGACGCGGTCCGGTTCAAAGGCAGTACCCGTCACAAAGGTCAGGCACTGCGTATCATAGAGGTAATCGACAGCGGCGCGGTCTGTCAGGCTGCCCAGATCCGTATAAGGGGCAGCGGCCGAAACGGCACTGACCGAGAAAAAGGCCGCGGCTGCCAAAAAGGCTGCGATTTTATTCCGTACCATGAAATCCCTCCTCTTCCGGGCTTACTGAATGACGATGCGCAGAGCACTGCCGAGCGCTTTGTTAAGGTTGTTCTGCGTTTCTTTGGAAATGGAGCTGACCGTAAGGACAACTTTTTCGTTGAGATAATCCGGTTCCGTCGTGACCGTCGCATTGGTCGGTTCCGTCGCTTTATAGATTTTTTCAGCCTGGGCCATGAGATTCTTGTAGTCGTCATAGCTGTATGTCGATTTCTGGACATAGACCGATTCAGCCGGGATATCTTTGTCCGCTGCAATGGCGTCAGCCAATTTCTGCTGGTTCTGGGCATTCTTGACGCCGATGTGGAGCTTGTCGCCCTGCCAGTACATGATGCCGTCACCGGCAAAAGATTTGACGGAACCGTAGACGTCTTTAATATCCTTGAAAGCTTTTGCTTCCAGGCCGTCCTGGCTCTGCGTCGTTTCTTTGACGCCCGTCATGATGCGGTAGAGGACGTTGACGGCTTCACCGCGGGTGACGTACTGTTTCGGGTTGAACATGTTGTAATTGCCGCCTTTCATATAGCCCGCAGCGGCCAGGGCATCGACGGCTTGGCGGGCCCAGCTGGAAATCTTGGCTTCGTCGGCGTAATGCGTCGAGCCTTCGAGGGTGCTCATGCCTTTGTAGGTCATATAGTTATAGGCGATGACGGCGAATTCTTCACGCGTGATCTTCTGTTCCGGCTTGAAGGTACCGTTGCTGTAGCCGTTCATGATCTGCTTGTCGACGAGGGAAGCGATGGCGCGTTCGGACCAGCGGCCCTTGACATCGCTGAAGTTCGTCGTCTTGACTTTGGAATCTTCGCCGATCATGTTGTTGATGATAGAGGCCGCGCCTTCGCGGGTGATGTCTTCATTCGGGCGGAACTGGCCGTTCGTGCCGCTGATGTAGTGGTTGGTATAGAAATACTGGATGGCATCTTTGCCCCAGTAGTTGCTGATATCCGTAATACCCGTATTGGCGGCAAAAGCCGAGGTGCCGAGCGCTGCCGTCAGAGCTGTGAGGACGATTAATTTTTTGTATTTTTTCATGATACTTCTCTCCCATCTATTCGCTTATGGTAAAGGATACATTTCCTGCATACTTATCTTATTTATTCTATCACACCCAGCCCTATTAAGCTAGTAGCTAGTAGTTGTCGAAAATAGCCTGGATCTTCTTTTTATCCTGCGTCGCCGCCAGGGCCAGCTGCAGGAGGATCTTCGCCTTCTGCGGCGTCAGATTGTCTGCCGTGACCGTGCCTTCATAGGCCGGCACCTGCGTGACCATGCCGCCTAAAGCGCGGGCAGCGCGGACGACGACGAGTCCTTTTTCCATGAGGGGCTGCAAGGCCTGCCAGACAGGCGCCGGCATCTTGCCGTGGCCGAGGCCGGCAATGATCAGACCCGCTTTGCCTTCGGCCAGGGCGCAGACATCGGCCGCACGCAGGCCGACATAGGCGTAGACGACGGCCACAGGCGGCAGCACTTTCGGGCTCGACAGGGCCGACGACCAGGTATGCTTGCGCAGAGGCTTTTGATAGATGTAAGGCCGGCCGTCCTGCATCCAGCCCAGGCAGCCCAGCTGCCGTCCCTTGAAGGTATCGGCGTGGGTCGTGTCGGTCTTTTCGACGAAGCGCGCACTGTGGATGGTGCTGTTCATGACGATGACGGCACCGTACTGCCCTAAATCCGGGAATGACGCGGCCTGGACGGCTTCCAACAGATTCAGGGGCCCGTCGGCGCTGATGGCCGTCGCCGGCCGCATGGAACCGGTAAGGACGATGGGCTTCACCGTGTGGACCGTCAGGTGCAGGAAGTATGCCGTTTCTTCCATCGTATCCGTACCGTGCGTGATGACGATGCCGTCTACATCATCACGGTCCGCCACTTCCTGGACTCGCTGCGACAGGGCCTGCCATAAATCTTCGCTCATGTCAGAGCTGTCGATATTGCAGAACTGCTCGCCTTCTACATCGGCATAGTCCGCCAGCTGGGGCACAGCGGCCAGGAGCTCGCCGATGGACGTCTGCCCGGCGGCGTAGCCCGTCAAATCATCGGCAGATGCGGCTTTGCCGGCAATCGTACCGCCGCAGGCCAAGACGTATATTTTCTTCTTTTCCATCCTCTTTCCCCCTATTTTTTCAGTGAAATCAAATATACCTTACTTTATCACAAAACGGCCGTTTCTTCCATAGTCTGACGGCGGCGGCTACGGGTGAGGACGAGGATAAAGTCAAGGAAGAAGCAGAAAAAGCTCCGGCCAGGGGAGAGGCCGGAGCTTTTTCACTCGATATATAGAATGCGTCAGTGTTCAATGGTGGAATGGGCACCCTGCGGCGTTCCTGCTGGGGCCTTTTCGTCTGCCGGCATGGCCGGAACAGCCGTATTCAAACTGCCCTGACGGGCTTTGGTGATGACGCTGTGCTTATAGCCATAGCCAAAGTAGATGCAGAGGCCGATGGCCAGCCAGACGACAAAGCGGATCTGCGTCACTGTCGGCAGCATAACGACGAGGATGCCGCAGAAGATAATGGAAAGGATCGGTACCAGCGGTACGCAGGGGCAACGGAAAGGACGGATGCGGTCCGGCGCTTTCTTGCGCAGGATGATGACCGATGCGGAGACGATGATAAAAGCAGCCAATGTACCGATATTGACCATTTCCGCGACGATGCCGATAGGAACGACGCCGGCCAGGATGGACGAGACGACAGCGACGAGGAGCGAGCTGCGGACCGGCGTCTTCGTCGTCTTGTTGATGTGGCCGAAGAAGCGCGGCAGCAGGCCGTCACGGGACATAACAAAGAGGATGCGGCTCTGGCCGAGGCACATGACGAGAAGGACGGATGTCAGACCGCAGATAGCGCCGACGGAAACGGCAGCGGCACCCCAGTGGTAGCCGACGAGCTGCAGGGCGTAGGCAACCGGTGCGGCCGTCGTCTTGAACTGCAGATACGGAACCATGCCTGTGAGGATTGCCGAAACGACGATGTAGAGAATCGTGCAGATAATCAGGGACAAGATAATGCCGCGGGGCAGATCTTTCTGCGGATTCTTAACTTCTTCAGCGGCTGTGGAAACAGCGTCGAAGCCGATATAGGCGAAGAAGATGACCGATGCACCTGTGAAGACGCCGGACCAGCCGTAAGGCATGAAGGGCGTCCAGTTCGCCGGTTCGACGTGGCTTACGCCGAGGGCGATGAAGAGGCCGACGACAGCCAGCTTGATGACGACGATGATATTATTGACCAGCGAGCTCTGGGTGATGCCTTTCATATTGACCAAGGTAATGAGCCAGATGATAGCCATGGCCGGCAGGTTGATGAGGCCCCCTTCTTCCGGTGCCGTGACCAGCGCTTTCGGCAGGACCAGTCCCAGGTTCGTCATGATATTGGCGAAGTAGCCGGACCAGCCGATGGAAACGGCACTCAGCGCCAAGGTGTATTCCAAAATCAAATCCCAGCCGATGACCCAGGCCCAAAATTCGCCTAAGGCGACGTAACCGTATGTATAAGCACTGCCGGCGACAGGAATCATGGCTGCGAATTCAGAATAGCAGAGAGCTGCACAGCCGCAGGCCAGAGCGGCAATGATGAAGGAAATGACTAGGGCCGGCCCGGAATAATTGGCCGCCGCGATACCCGTGAGGACGAAAATCCCCGTACCGACGATACAGCCGATGCCCAGCATGGTCAGGCCGAAGGTCCCGAGAACGCGGTTCATGCCGCCGTCCTGCTTGGTCTCGGATAGGAACTCATTAATACTTTTCGTTCGGAAAATGTTCTTTGTCATAGGAACTCCCCCTTTTATCCCCTTAAAATCAAAAACCGCAAAGTCGGAAACGTAAGCATTTTACGTGTCCGCGCCTTTGCGGTTTCTGTTTATGGTTACATTATACGCCTTATTTTAAACTTGTAAAGTATATTTTGTAACTTATTTAAATTTTATTAGAGATAAAAGGTTTAACCGTTAATGGCTTTTAAGAAAAATCGTCATTTTCTTTAATGGAGTTCACTCTGGAGCCAGTTCACGGCGTCGCCCATCATGTTCGTCGTCACGAAATGGCCGAGATCGTCATAGACGATGGACTGGGTCTTGACGTCCGTGCGCTGGCCCAGTTTTTCCAAATAGAGTTCCTGAGCCGCCCCGTCGACGACATCGTCGGCGCCGCCGCGCAGGGACAGGAGCGAACGGCCGCTGAGGCGGTCCATATGGGTATAGGGATCCATCGTTCTAAACTGCATCTGCAGGAAGCGGTAAGCCCTCGGCTTTTCGATGTGCAGGGCCGCGCGGAAGCGGCGGTCCGATTCATCCCACCAGCCCGAGCCGTTCATGACGATGCCCGTCTTGAATTCTTTGAACAGGCTCAGGGCGCCGAGAGCCGTGAAGCCGCCCATGGAATGGCCCATGACAGCAATAGGCGTATCAGGCCAGTTTTCCTGGATATATTCCAGCATCAGCGGTACTTCCGTCAGGTTCTGGAAGATGGTCTGCCAAAAATCAGAATAGGCGGTCTTGCTTTCGTAGTCCAGCGTACCGCGGTGGCCGTGGTTGACGGCGTCGGGAATGACAACATCGTAGCCGTACGAAGCCAGGATACGGCCGCGGACGGCCTGGAATTCCTTCTGCGACGACCAGCCGTGATAAAACAGGACGACGCCTTTCGCTTTTTCGCCGGACGTGATGACCAAGCCCGGGATACCTTTGATACCTACTTCTTTTTCTTCAATCATGCTTATAAATCCTCTCTACTGTTTTTTATATAACCCCTGCGGTAAGCAAGGGGTTCCTGCAAAATTTCCGACCAAACGATGCCCGCATAGATGTCCCGCGCCTGCGGCGGCAGCTGGCTCCAGCCGGCCGGACGAACGCGCTGCGGTACGCGCACGGCGGCAGCGGCTTCCAGCGGGACGCGGCCTTGCGGCACGTGCGGCAAAGGAGCCGCCGGGGCAGGCTGCTTAGGAGACGGCACCGGCTTAGGGACAGGTGCCTGTTG
>URLP01000085.1 GCA_900548635.1 uncultured Megasphaera sp. | reverse complement strand
GCCGCCGGTCTTGCGGGTATTGGCAAAGACGACGAAGACTTCGGCCAGGGCACCGTTGGTGATGAAGCATTTCGTGCCGTTGAGGATATAGCCCTTGCCGTCTTCCGTCTTCACAGCACGCGTCGAAACGGAACCGGCATCCGAGCCCGTGCCCGGTTCGGTGAGGGCGAAAGCAGCGAGATTGTCGTCATTGATGATGTCGAAATAGCGTTTCTTCTGATCATCGTTGCCGGCAATGATGACCGGATACGAAGCGAGCGCATTGGCAGCGACCGTCGTAGCGACGCCGGCACAGCCTTTGCCCAGTTCTTCATAGATTGCGGCAATGGTAATGGCATCGAGGCCGGCACCGCCGAATTCTTCCGGAATAGCGACGCCTAAGAGCCCCTGGGCAGCTAATTTTTCGAGGAGACCTTCGTGAAGTTTCCCTGTTTCGTCCATTTCAGAAGCATAAGGGACGATTTCTTTCTGCACCAAGTCGCGGACAACTTTGATGATCTCTTTCTGTTCGTCGTTATAAGCAAAATCCATCTTCTACTAACCAACCTTCCCTGTAATTCGTGAATATCATATCAATCGATTTTCTTCAAAATATAAAAAGACGACCGCCCTTTCACGATAATCCTGCCGGCCGCATCATAGCATTCGCAGCCGACGACGAGCGTCTTCCGGCCGTAATGGATGACCTGACCGATGCCCGTGATGTGTTCGCCGCTCTTGACGCTGCGGATGTAATTCATGTTGATTTCCAGCGTCGTGATCTGCAGGCCCAGGGTACGGCAGGCCATGCCCATGAGGGTGTCGCAGAACGCTGCCAGGACGCCGCCTGAAGCGATGCCGCGGTAGTTGCAGGCATGCCGGCTGATATCGAAGCCCACGCGGACCCGTCCGTAATCGAGGTCTTCCGGAGTGCAGGGCATGCTCTTGAAGTACGGTGTCTGATCATAGACTTTTTTCAACTCGCAGCGCAGCCGTTCCTTAATATCCGGATCTGTCCGCTTCGTCTGTTCAGTCATCAGCATGACCTCCTTCAGCCGTTTCATAAGGACCGGTCACAAAGAACGTCCCCTTGCCGTGGGCTAAGTAGCGGTCCTGGTTATCGTAAAAATCACAAAGGGCTACCATTGTCGTGCGGCCGTTGTGGATGACCTTCGCTTCCGCCCTGATGAAGGTATTGGCAAAGGCCGGGCGCAGGTAATTCATGGCCAGGTCCAGGGTCAGGACAGCCTTGCCGCAGACAGCGCAGGCCGCTTCCATGGCCGAGTCAGCCAGTGAATAGAGGACGCCGCCGTACATGGTACCGTTCGGGTTGTCCCATTTCGAACCTTTATTTTCAAAGGTGAGGATCGTACTCTCTGTTTCAGCCTTTTCCACATGGAAATCCATGAACAAGTCAAATGGATTTTTATGGATTTCTTCTTCCCATTGTTTATTATCCATCGATAACTCCACTCCTTGGCCAATAACATAAATACCCTTACATTTTACTATACGAACAATCATCCGTCAAACAATTTCGTGGTTCGTTTGCCGTTCGTCGTTCATCGAAGATGGCTAAAAAAATTGAACCCCCACTACAAACGATGAACGAACCACGACAAACGATATGCAAAAAGGGCTGCCGCATGAAGGCCGGAACCTCCATAGGACAACCCTTTATCCGACATGCCTGACCTGGTCTTTACCCCCACACTCGCCTGCCGGGACGTTCGCTCATAGACATCTGTCCCCCACTACTAGCCCTCTCGCGCTTTTTGCGCGGCAGGTCTTACTTCTAGGCCGCACTATGATCAGCACCGCTTTGGGTGCCTTACGTGGATCGCTTGGTCTGCGACTGACATCGACTTTCAACCACAGCACATGTCATTGGTACATTATACGGGACGAGCCCGCACGTTGTCAATATTAGAACTTATAGCCCATACCGACCTGCCAGCCTTTGACGTCGTCATCGTAATTGTCGACATCGACGCTGCTGCTGCGGTACTTGATGTGGGCGTCCCAGTTCGGCGTGATGTCGTAGCCGACGCCGACTTCGTAGGTGTTGACGTCATCACCGACACCTACGGAAGCAAAGCCGAGCCAGCGGTCCGCCAGGGGGATCTGACCCTTGAGACCGACCTGGTAGCCGTAAGATTTCGTCGTGTTGTACGTTTCCGTCTTGACGTAGGATCCGCCGGCATAGGCCGAAAGATACGGCGTGAAGCGGTAGTTGCCGATGAGATAGTTTTCGTTGATCTTATTGTCGTTGTCGCCTTTGACGTAGTTGTTCACGTACTGGACGTCCCAATGATTGTTGAGGACGTACGTGACGTCGCCGCCGGTCAGACGGCTCTTGGCGCTGCGGCCGCCTTCCTTCTGGTCGAAGCCGTAGTTGGCATTGGCTTTCAGATCGCCCGGCTGGGGATCGCGGAGCGGTGCTGCCAGAGCGGCAGAAGTTACGGCAAAGGCTGCCAGAGTCGCTGCAATGATGAGTTTCTTCATATCTTACACCTCCATAGGACACAGGTTATTTTCTTCCATAATAACGGCTCAGGAGCTCTTCGCCGGCGGCGATGACCTGGCTCATGGGAATAACCGAAATACCTTTATATTTACCTTCGCGGATAATCTTTTTCATGCTCTTGCCCACTTCATAGTGATTCGTCGATTCGAGGACGATAGCCCGGTCCGTATAGGGTCCGTAGAGCTTTGGATTGCTCGGCCCGTACAGGGCCACGAGGGGCACGCCCTGACTGACGGCGACGTGCATAGGGCCGCTGTCATTAGTGATGAAGAGGGCACAGCAGCGAATGGCTGAGGCCAGTTCGCCGATGGTAAATTTCCCCGTCGCAATGATCGGTTTCGATCCCATTTGCGACGTCGCTTCTTTGACCATCCCTTCATCCATGGGACCGCCGAAGAAGACGCACTTGAAGCCGCGGCGGGCGAAATAGTCGGCGACGGCGGCGAAGCGCTTGGCCGGCCAGCGTTTCTGCGGTACGGCACTGCCGATGTTGAAGCCGATCAGGCCGTCACTGTTGTGGACGCCGTGGGCACGGTAGAAGGCAGCGGCCTTTTCATCCCAGGCCCGGCAGGTAAAGAACTGCAGGCCGTCGCTACGGTAGTCATCGATGCCCAGCTGGGCCAGGACGTTGATATACATGTCAGCCGCATGGAGATTGATGCGGTCCAGACGGGTGTAGCGGTCCATCAGGGGCCGTACCAGGAAATGGCTCATGCCGACAAACTTCTTGGCATGGATGACAGCGGCCAAAAAGGACGTACGTTCATTGGGATGCAGGTTGATCAGCAAATCGTAGTGATGCTGATGCAGGCGGCGGCCGATATGCCAGAGCGCGCGGACAGAGTTGTCCTTGCCCTTCTTATCGATCGTGACCAGGTGGTCGATGTTCGGATTGTAGCGGACAACGTCGGCCACTTTCTCATCGACGACGAGAGTGATTTCCGACCCCTGGGCATGACGGCGCAGGACCTGCAGGAACGGCGTGATAAGGATGAGGTCGCCTAAATGCATGAGAAAGGTGACAATTATTTTTTTGTTGCGCAGATTGATCATAGTTTCACCTTCTTGAGAACGTCTTCATAGGTTTGCCACAGTATGTCCGGCGTAATCTGGGCCATGCAGTCCGGATCATCGATGAGCGGCTGCTGAGGCGTCGCCTTCGACGTCGGCGACACAAGCATGTGGATATACGGCGCATGGGCACCGCCGTAAGGGCCGGTCCGCTGGGGACAAGTCGGCCCGAAAAGGGCGATCAGTTCTTTTTTCAGGGCATTGGCGATGTGGAGAGGCCCCGTATCGGCACTGACGTAGACCGCGCTTTCTGCAATGGCCGCCATGAGCTGGCGCAGGTCCGTCTTGCCGGTATAATCGAAGACGCGTCCCGACGCATCGCTGTCTTTCAGGGTTTTCCCCTTCGGTACATCGTCGCTGCTGCCGAGGAGGACGGCGTTCATGCCGGATGCCGTCAGGCGCTGCAGGAAGGCCTGCCAGTGCGCAAGCGGCCATTCCTTGACATCCCAGCGGGCACCGGGCACGATGGCCGCATAAGGGCCTGTCAGGCCGTCCGACGCCAGACGGCGGCGCCAGGCGTCCCGTTCGGCCCGGATATCGGGCAGAGGGAATTCGACGGCGTCGACGCGGCCGCCAAGGACGCGGACCGTATCAAGATAGCGTTCGATGACGTGGTCGTATTTATGCGGCCCTGTCAGGCCTTTGCTGACCAGAAAACTGCCTTCGCGCATCTCCCAGTAGCCGTATTTTTCCTTTGCGCCGCTGAGGAAGGCGACGATGGCACTCTTGGCCAGGCCCTGGAGATCGAAAGAGACATCGAAATCATAGGCATGGAGCGTACGGCGCAGTTCCTTCCAGTACGAAAGGGACTTGAGGCGCTTCTTGTCGATATAGACGACGTCGTCGATATAGGGTTTGCCCGGCAGGACCGGCGCAAACTGCTTGTGGACGGCCCAGACGATGCGGGCGTCAGGACAGTTCTGCCGCAGGGCGTAGAGCGTCGGCAGGGCGTGCAGGACATCGCCAAGAGAGCTCATCTTGATGACCAGTATATTTTTATATGCTTTCACGGCCCTTCCTTTCTGCGACAATGGCCCGGACGAAGTCGTCCAGCCTGCCGCCCTTGAACAGATAACCGTCGATGCCGGCCCGCTGGCCGCATTCGACATCGCGGGGCATATCGCCGATCATAAAGGAACGGGACAAATCGAGGTCGTAATCCTTCGCGGCCTGAAGGACCATGCCCGGCGCAGGCTTGCGCCAGTCGCTCTTCTTGTCATAGGCCTTGACAGGTGCGCCCTCAAGGTACGGGCAGTAGTAGACAGCCGTAATGACGCCGCCGGCCTTGGCCGCTTCCCGGCACATCCAGCGGTGCAGCGTCCGGACATCGTCTTCCGTGTAATAGCCGCGGGCGACGCCGCTCTGATTGGTGACGACGATGATGGCATAGCCTTCATGCGTCAAATAGGCCAGGGCCTCTTTGGCTCCGTCCATCCATTCGAAATCCTTGATGAAGCCCAGATAGGACTTATCGACGTTGAGAACGCCGTCGCGGTCAAAAAAGACGGCTTTCCTCATTCGTAATACCCATCGCTCTTTTCCAGGATGCTGCAGTATTCCTTGACAGCTTCCGGCAGGAGCGTAAAGCCGCGGTCATAGCCGGCCTGCATCAATTTCGTCGTATCCGCCTGGGTATAGCTCTGATATTTGCCCTTGAGGATTTCCGGGAAAGGCACGTATTCGATATGGCCTTTGCCGCAGTAGTCGATGATGCCCTGGACAAATTCATTGAACGTATGGCCGATGCCCGTGCCGCAGTTGTAGATACCCGAAAGGTCCGGATGTTCCCAAAAATAGAAAATGACGTTAACTACATCGTTGACGTAAATGAAGTCGCGGATCTGTTCGCCGTTGCCGTAGCCCGCCGTCCCTTCGAAAAGGGTGATTTTGCCGGTCTTCTGCAGTTCATGGTATTTCTGGAAAATCAGCGAGGCCATGCGGTCCTTATGGTTTTCCTGGGGACCGAAGACGTTAAAATAGCGGAAGCCGACGATCTGGCTCTTGGCCAGGGGCATGACGCGGCGCACGAAGCGGTCGAACTGGAGCTTGGAATAGGCATAGGGATTGAGGGCCTGTTCACACGACGGGTCTTCGCGGAAGCCGTTCTTGCCACTGCCGTAGGTCGAAGCCGACGAGGCATAAAGGAACGGGATTTTGCGCTGCATGCAGTAGCGCAGGAGGTTCTTACTGCCTTCGTAATTGTTCTTCATCATGTAGCGGCCGTCGTAATTCATCGTGTCCGAGCAGGCCCCTTCATGGAAGACGACGTCGATATAGCCGCAGTCGAAGGTATCATCGGCCATCTGTTCATCGAAGTCGGCATAGTCCATATAGTCAAAAAAATCGAGGCCCTGGAGATTGCGGCACTTGCGGCCGTCTGTCAGGTCGTCGACGATGAGGATATCGTTGATGCCCCGGTTGTTCAATTGTCTTACAATGTTGCTGCCGATAAAACCGGCACCGCCTGTTACAATTTTCATAGTTTCCCCTTCTTTACTAAATCTGCTATTTTCTGGATCAGGCCCGTCGTCGAATACCCTTCTTCAAAGGAAATGATTTCTACACGCTTGACCGATTCCCGGCCAATGACTTCATCGGCTTTGTAATCGCCGCCTTTGACCAGGATATCCGGACGCAGGACCTGTAAGAGTTCTTTCGGCGTATCTTCATCGAAAATGACGACTTCATCGACGCAGGCCAGGGCGCTGAGCAGGATAGCCCGGTCTTCCTGATGGACGAGAGGCCGCGTTTCCCCTTTCAGGCGCCGCACAGAGGCATCGGAATTGAGGCCGACGACGAGGTGCTGGCCCAGCATAGCGGCCTGCTGCAGATAGAGAACGTGGCCGCGGTGCAGGATGTCGAAGCAGCCGTTCGTAAAGACGACCGTATCGCCCTTCTTCTGCCATTGGCGGATCTTTTCAGCTGCTTCTTCCCGGCTCAGCGCTTCGTAAGGATGCCAATGGGTCGGCTGCCATTCCTGCCAGAGCTTGAGCAGTTCGTAGCGGTGGATGGGATACGTCCCGACTTTGGTCACGACGATGCCGGCAGCGGCGTTGGCGATCTGCAGGCTCGTACGGATTGACAAGTGGCCGGCAATAGCTGAAAGGAAGGCCGCTGCGACGGTGTCGCCGGCGCCGGAGACGTCGAAGACTTCCCGGGCCGTAGCCGGATTGTTCCAGACTTTGCCGTCTTTGCCGATGACGGTGATGCCCTTTTCCGAGCGCGTCACCATGAGATGGGCAAAGTCGTACTGGCGGTGCAGCTTTTCTGCGGCCGCTACGACGGCGTCGCCTTCATTCGTCACGGCCGTACCCAGGCAGTCGCCCAGTTCTTTCATATTCGGCGTCACGAAATCGGCGCCGTTGTATTTCGTCCAGTCACTGCCTTTCGGGTCGACGAGGACCGGGATGCCGGCCTTGTTGGCTGCCCGGATGACGCCCTGGGCCAGGGAATCCGTGAGGACGCCTTTCTTATAATCCGAAAGGATGATGCCGTCCAGACCGGCTTTAAGGCGTTGGTCGAGCCAGTCGAGGAGCTGCGCTTCTTCCGGCACCGCCAAGGGCGCCACTTCTTCGAAGTCCAGGCGCACCATCTGCTGACGGGCACCGAGGATGCGCATTTTTGTCGTCGTCGCATGGCCCTTGCGCACAACCAGGCCGGAACCGTCGATGTGCGCTTCTTTCAAGAGCCCTTTCAGGAGACCGGCATTATCATCATCACCGATGAGGCCGCCCAAAAAGACGCGGCAGTCCAGATTGGCCAGGTTGGAGGCAACGTTGGCTGCCCCGCCCAGGACAGACGTCATGTGGTCGACTTTATTGACGGGCACCGGTGCTTCCGGTGAAATCCGTTCTACCTTGCCAAAGACATAGCGGTCGACCATGATATCGCCGATAACAGCGATGCGCAGCTGCGGCAGGACCTGATTCAAAAAATGATCGATATAATTCTCTGTCATATTCTTCCTCGATTCCGGTCGGTTACTTCTTTTCTTTCGTACCCATGAGATGCTGCAGTTCAGCCATGAAGCTTTCCAAGTCAGCGAATTCGCGGTATACGGAAGCAAAGCGGATATAAGCGACTTCATCGACATTGCGCAGTTCGCTGAGGACCATTTCCCCTATTTTCTCACTGGACACTTCCTGGGCCAGGGTATTGCGGATATTGCGTTCGACCTTCGTGACGATGTCTTCCAGCTGCTGCCGCGAGACTTCCCGCTTATTGCAGGCCCGGAGCAGGCCGTTGAGGAGTTTGTTGCGGTCGAACAATTCATGGCGGCCGTCCTTCTTGACGACGACGAGCGGCACTTCTTCGACCATTTCATACGTCGTGAAACGGC
>URLP01000084.1 GCA_900548635.1 uncultured Megasphaera sp. | reverse complement strand
TAGGGGCCGCCATCGTCGGCGGCCCGCGCGAATCCTGTGCATCGTCGTAGTTTGAAGTTTGATGTTTGAAGTTTGAAGTGAATAGGGTAAAATATTAGCATAAGTACTGCAAACTAAAAACTAAGAAGGTGATACGATGGCGAAGATTGCGCTCAAACTGGAGCAGCGGACGAAAATTTCGCAGATACAGCAGCTGACGATTAAACTGCTGACGCTGCAGTCCCAGAATCTGACGGATTTCCTGAATGAACAGGTAGCAGAGAACCCTCTTTTGGATATCCGCTACCCCGATGTGCGGCCGGCCGGCAGCAGGGCAGCAGAAAAGCCCATCGACAATCTAAAGAGCCGCGGCGATTCCCTGGAAACGGGCCTCTTGAAGCAGCTCCGCGTCCAGCCTTTGCCGAAAAAAATCCTCCTGGCTGCAGGCCTCGTCATCCGCTCCCTCGATGAGAAGGGCTTTTTTAGCGGCAACCTCGACAGGCTCGGTCAAGACTATGCCCTCTCCCTGGCGGAAATGGAAGAAGGCCTGAGCGTCGTCCAGCGTATGGACCCGCCGGGCATCGGCGCCCGCTCACTCTGCGAATGCCTGCTTCTCCAGACGCACCGTAAAGGCCATGTGCCGCCGCAGACGGAAGAACTGCTGAGAGAGCACTATCAGGACTTCCTTCAGGGGCACTGGCAGAAACTGGAAAAGGAAATGGGCCTTACACCAAGTGGTCTGCAGGTCATCCGGGCCTTCCTCAAGACCCTCTCTCTTCAGCCGGCAGGCCAGGCGTCAGAGGAGACGGAATTCGTCCGCCCTGATATCGAAGTCTATGAGGATGAAAAGGGCAAACTGGCTGTCCGTTCCCTGGAAGAACTGCCGCAGGTCTTTTTCCGCGACGACTTGTATCAGGAATATGCCGCTCAGGGTGATAAGAAGACGCAGACCTATATCCATAAGGCGCGGCGTAAATATCTTGACCTGCAGACGGCCCTAGCCTACCGCTGGCAGTCCATACTGACCGTCATGGATTATATCCTCGCCCGTCAGGAAGGCTGGTTCCGGCAGCAAACGCCGCTGCAGTCGCTGCTGCAAAAAGACATCGCTGCCGATACGGGCCTGAGCACGGCCACGGTGAGCCGCGTCTGCCGCAGCCGCTATCTCCTCTTTAAAGGGCAGATTTATGCGGTGAAGTATTTCTTCAGCCGCGGCTACGACTGCGGTCCGGCCGGGGACGGCAGCGTTTCCGCCAAGGCCGTGCAGGAAAAGATGACGGCCCTCATCGCAGCAGAAGATAAGGCTCATCCCTATTCGGATCAGGAACTGACGGACCGCCTGGCGGCGGAACATATTTACATCGCCCGCCGTACGGTCGCGAAATTCCGCCGTCAGCTGGGCATCCCCAAGAGCTGCATCCGCCGGCAATTGAAAAACTCCCTTATTCGCTGAAGAAAGGGAGTTTTTTTAACGGTACCTGGGCCAGGATGACGGCGGCGAAGACGAGGACGCAGCCTGTCAGTTCTTTGGCCGTCATGACTTCTCCCAGGATGAGCCAGCCTGCCAGGGCGGCAAAGACCGATTCCAGGCTCATGATGAGGGTCGCCGTTGTCGGTTCGGTATATTTCTGGCCGACGATCTGCAAGGTGTAGGCGACGCCGCTGGATAGGCCACCGGCGTAGAGAAGGGGCCATTTGGCAGCCCACAGGGCGGACCAGTCGGGCTGCTCGAAGAGAACTGTCAGGGTGCCGGAAAAGAGAAAGGCCGTCGCGAATTGGATCCAGGACAACTTGATGCTGTTGGCTTTTTTCAAGAGAAAATGGTCGATGAACAGGATGTGCAGAGCGAAGAAGACGGCACAGCAGAGGACCAGGAAGTCGCCGAAAGAAACTTGGAAATCGCCGTTGATGCATAAGAGGTAAAAGCCGGCAATGGCCAGGGCGACGCAGATTACGATAATCCGCGAGACCTTGTGGCCCATGAAGCGGCCCAGGAGGGGGACGAGAACGATATACAGGGCCGTGATGAAACCGGCTTTCCCGGCCGTCGTCATGGAGATGCCGACCTGCTGCAGCGTATCGGCAGCGCCCAGAACCAGGCCGCACCAGGCCCCGCCTATGAGGGTGATGCGGTCGGGCTTCAGCTGCTGGAGAATCGGCGGATACGTTCCATCTGCCCTTTTATCGGTAAAGAGCAGGATGACCGGGATGAGGACGACGATGGCGATGACATCGCGGGCGGCGCTGAAGGTGAAGGGACCGATATAGTCCATGCCGATGCTCTGGGCGACGAAGGCTGCCCCCCAGATGAGGGCCGTGATGAGCAGCAGGAGAGAGCCTTTGGCTTGGTTGGGATACATTTCTTTACCTCATTTCTGTGAATTCGTAGATGGAATTTCATTCTAGCTCAGCCGGGGAATACTGTCAAGCTGGGCAGGTTTTGTAATATTTTTCACAAAAGGAGATTGAAGTTGGGCCGGGAAAGTTTTATACTATATATAAGGTTATCTCATACTACCATTGCTATGTAATGAAGGAGGAGACTTTAGAATGTACAAAATTTCACAGATTCCCGAAGAGTATAAGAAAAAGCTGATCACAGCTGAACAGGCAGCTGCCCTCGTCCAGGACGGCGACCGCGTTTCCTACGGCCTCGGCTGCTCGGCTCCGTATGATATCGATATTGAAATCGGCAAACGGGCCAAAGACCTGCACGGCGTCGAAATCGTCGCAACGACGGTCGTCAAAGACGAACCGTATGCAGCGTACCTGAACAGCGATTCGAACGAACAGATCCGCTTCGCATCGGCTCATATGAACGGCTTCGACCGCAAGATGGCAAAAGACGGCCGCTGCTGGTTCATTCCTATTCTCTTCAACGAACTGCCGAAATATTGGGAAAACATCGATAAATTGATCATCCAGGTCCATCCGATGGACAAATGGGGCAACTTCAACCTCGGGCCTCAGGCTTCTGACCTTCGCGGCCTGATCCGTGCAGCCAAGACGATCATCCTCGAAGTCAACCAGAACATGCCGAAAGCCCTCGGCTATGAAACGGAACTGAACCTCTGCGACGTCGACTATGTCGTCGAAGGCTCGAACCATCAGATGCCGCAGATCCCGAACCGCCCGGGCAATGAACTGGACGCGAAGATCGCCGACTACATCATCCCGATGATCGAAAACGGCAGCACCTTGCAGCTGGGCATCGGCGGTATCCCGTCGGCTGTCGGTAAGAAACTGGCTGAATCGGACGTCAAAGACCTGAGCGGCCATACGGAAATGCTCGTCGATTCCTACGTCGACCTCTATGAAGCCGGCAAGATCACAGGCAACAAGAACCGCGACAAAGGCAAGATTATCTATGCTTTCGCCGGCGGCACACAGCGCCTCTATGACTTCATCGACGACAACCAGATCGTCTTCAACGCGCCTGTAAGCTACGTCAACAATGTCGGTGTCGTCGCCAGCATCGATAAATTCATCTCCATCAACGGCTGCATCGACCTCGACCTCTACGGTCAGGTCAACGCAGAAACGGCCGGCTACCAGCAGATCAGCGGCACCGGCGGCCAGCTCGACTTCGCCCAGGGCGCTTTCGCATCGAACGGCGGCAAGAGCTTCATCTGCGTCCATTCGACGCGTAAATTCAAAGACGGCCATGTCGAATCCCTGATCAAACCGACTCTGCCGCAGGGCACAGTCATCACGACACCGCGTTCGGCTGTCCAGTACATCGTCACGGAATACGGCGCAGCCCTCTTGAAAGGCAAATCGACGTGGGAACGCGCCGAAGCCCTGATCAACATCGCACATCCGGACTATCGTGAAGAACTGATTAAAGACGCCGAAAAAATGGGCATCTGGACCAAGACCAGCAAAATTACCATGTAATATATCGTTTCACGAAAAAAAGCTGTCGCATATGCGGCAGCTTTTTTTATGCCTCCAAGGTATTGATTTTTTCGAGCATGTCCTGGTAGAGCGGGTCAGACGAACCGTTCATGGCGAGGGTATTTTTCTTGAAGAAGCTCATGCGGTAATTGGAATAGCATTGGCGACGATTGTCTCCCCGGTGATGCAGAGGCGTTCCATATTGGCGGCTCGTCCCGGTGAAGCTTCATGGATGAGGCGGTTGAAGATTTCCTGGGGCAGGAGGTATTCGATGCCGTTGGTCAGGAAGAAACAGAAGCGCGTCGTTTCATAGAAGGACGTCCTGTAGCCGAAGTCGTCGTTCCGGGGACTGTGGATATGGGTCAATAACTTCGGTGTATGGTGGACGCCGAAGCGCTCGTAGATGTCGTGGACGACAGCCGGATTGTCGATGTAGGAACACATCATCATGCCCCGCTGGCTCTGGAGCGAATACTGGATGACGAACTGGTCCTTGAGGATGATCAGATTGGCGTCGCTCAGGGATGAGAAATCATAAAACGTGAATTCTGCATCGACGAAGCGGTTGAGGACGGCGTAGAGGCGCGGCACGTATTCCGGATGGCGGCGCAGTTTTTCCTTATCCAGGCCGATGTGGTCCAGACAAAAGCCTATCGGCCTCTGCCGGACGGTACGCCTCAGGAACTGCGTCGAACGTCTTAAGATGGACGAACGGACGGCCAAAGAAATGATTCGCAGTGTCGACCGGGCCCGCGACGCCTATCAGGTGCGCTATGCCGGCTACCTTCCCGGCGACTTCCACCACACGGACCTGCTCATCAACAGCAGCTTCCTCGGCGTCGAAGGCACAGCCCAGTACCTGACGGAAATCGTGCTCAAGAAGTATGGTTCCCATCATATCGAAGAGTAAAGGGACTGTCGCAGGAAGAATCCATTCCTGCGACAGTCCCATTTTTTCCTTTTACTATATCCGCGACCTATATCGCTATCGGCGGTATCTGGGGCCTGGCCTCTAAAAAAAGCCTTGTAAGACGCCTTTTGCGATTGACAAATAGCGCATCCCATTGCATAGTATAATCATCATTAAATTATGAAGGGCAAAGGGGAGGTCTTATGGACGGGAGCAAACTTTGTTATATCTATTTCATTCTAAGTCAGGTCATCTGGGGCGTACTGCCGGCCTTCTGGCAGCTGCCGCCGCTATACACGCTGGCCTCGCGCATTGTCTGGGCGTCGGTCTTCTGCTTTTTCCTCATCATACAGAAAAAGCTCCTGCCCGACCTGAAAGGGGTCCGGCAGGAGCGCTGGCAATGGCCGTATATTGCTGGGGCCTGTATCTTCATTACCCTGAACTGGGGGTCTTATATTTACGCGACGACACAGGGCTTCATTCTCCAGGCCAGCCTGGCCTATTTCATCAATCCTATCGTCCTCGTCTTTTTCGGCGGCCTTCTCTTCCATGAACGGCTGCGGCCTATCCAGAAACTGTCCGTCGTCGTCGCCGGAGCTGGCCTGGTCCTGGCCTTCTGTCTGTACGGTGTCGTCCCCTGGTTGTCGTTTCTCATCTGCCTGACCTGGGCGACGTATAGCATGTTGAAAAAGAAAGTCCGTCTGGATAGCCAGGTTTCGGTCTTCATTGAATCCTTTTCCATGGTGCCCTTATCCCTGCTTTTCATCGCCTTTAGCGAAGGGCATGGCCTGGGTGCCATAGGAACCTTCCAGGGTTGGCAATGGCTGCTCCTGCCGGCGACGGGCGTCGTCACCGCCGTTCCTATGATGCTCTTTTCGGCCGGTGTCAAAGGGGTCCCCATAACGACGGGCGGTATGCTCATGTACCTCTCGCCGAGCATCACCCTGGTCATCGGACTTTTGAGCGGTGAAACTATCACGCCGCCCTTGCGCCTGACCTTCTGCTTTGCCTGGGTAGCCGTCGCCCTCTACATGTACGGCCTTTACCAGACAATCAAGGGGCTTCGTGAAAGTGAATGCCATTAAGCACACCCCTGTTCCAGAATTATGCGTAGTCCCTTTTTCCTCACTTACTTTCAAAAAAGGCTTTATAGGCCAGGTAGCCGCTGTAGGCATCGGCTTTGGCGACGATTTCTAAAGGAGCGTGCATGCTGTGCATGGCGACGCCGCAGTCGACGACGTCGCAGCCCCAGTCGGCCATGATGTAGGCGATGGTTCCGCCGCCGCCCTGGTCGACTTTGCCCAGTTCGCCGACCTGCCAGGGCACGTCGTTTTCGTTGAAGATACGGCGGACTTTGGCTAAGAATTCTGCATTGGCATCGTTGCTGCCGGCTTTGCCGCGGGCACCGGTATATTTGCAGAGGCAGATGCCGTAGCCAAGCTTCGCCGAGTTCTGTTCTTCATAGGCATCGGCGAAGACCGGGTCGAAGGCGGCGCAGACGTCGGCTGAGAGGACTTCACTATTGCGCAGGGTGCGGCGCAGCCAGATTTCTTCCGTATGGCCTTGGAGTGCCAGGAGTTCAGCGATGAAATCCTGGAAGAACGAGGCCTGGACGCCCGTATTGCCGACGGAGCCGATTTCTTCTTTGTCCGCAAAGAGGGCGACCTGCGTCTTTTCGCCGGGGGCGGCGTCGAGGATGGCGGCCAGGTTGCCGTACGAGCAGACGCGGTCATCGTGGCCGTGGCTCATGATCATCGAGCGGTCGAGACCGACGTCGCGGCTCTTGACGGCCGGGATGATTTCCAGTTCCGCACTGGTGAAGTCTTCTTCTTCGATGCCGTATTTGTCTTCTAATAATTTAAGGATAGTCGGCTTCGTCTTTTCGTCTTCACTGTTCGTGCCAACCAGGGGCATGAGCATTTCGCCGCTGATCGCTTCGGAGAGTTTCTTGGCGGCCTGGTCCTTGCCGAGATGGGGCAGGAGGTCGTTGATGAAGAGGACCGGATCGTCCGGGTCTTCGCCGATGGAAACGTCGACGCGGGAGCCGTCGGCCTTATAGACGACGCCGATGAGCGAGAGGGGCAGGCAGACCCACTGGTACTTCAGGAGACCGCCGTAGTAATGGGTTTTGAAATAGACGATTTTATTCTTTTCGGTGACCGGCATGGCCTTCAGATCCAGGCGCGGGCAGTCGATATGGGAGCCGACGATTTTCAGGCCCTTTTCCAGGGGTTCCTTGCCGATGACGGCGAGAACGACGGATTTGCCTTTTTGGTTCCAATAGACCTTGTCGCCGGCTTTCAGGCTGGTGACCTCGCTGAGCGGCTTGAAGCCTGCGTTTTCTGCCTGGCGGATGATTTCCTTATTGGCCAGGCGTTCGGTCCGGGCCGTGTCGAGGAACTGACGGTAGTGGACGCTGTACGCTTCCATCTTGCCGCGCTGTTCCGGCGAGAAGCGGGCCCAGACGCTGTGTTCTGTATCAAATGCTTTCATGCATAAGCCTCCCTTTTAAAATGGATGAATTATGAACTTGCATCCTTATTATAACGCACTTATCAGGGCTGTACCAGCTCTTGTAAAAGACTAGTGAAGCAGTTGTATTTTCTCATGTTATGTGGTATTATTAATCATATTTTATAAATAATAATTCGCACATGGAGGGTTTGCCATGATCGATAAAATGATTATCAAAGACTTAGTGAAGCAGGCTGTACCTGATATTTGCGCCATGCGCCGTCATATTCATGAAAATCCGGAATTATCCAACGAAGAAACGGAGACGGCCGCATTTATGGCAGCCAAACTGCGCTCCTTCGGAATCGACGTCAAAGAGCACGTCAACGGCACGACAGCCGTCCTGGGTACGCTCAAAGGGAGCAAGCCCGGCCCAATCATCGGCCTCCGAGCTGACATGGATGCCCTGCCGATGACCGAAGAAACGGGCCTGCCCTTTGCCTCGAATTTCCCCGGCAAGATGCACGCCTGCGGCCATGACGGCCACATGAGCATCCTCCTCGGCGCCGCAGAAGTCCTCAGTCAGCTGAAAGACGACCTTTCCGGCACAGTCGTCTTCATCTGCCAGCCGGCAGAAGAAAAATCGCCTGTGCGGATTTCTTTCGCCTTTTTGCAACAAAAGTT
>URLP01000083.1 GCA_900548635.1 uncultured Megasphaera sp. | reverse complement strand
CCAGTCGCGGACATTGAGGCCGTCGCCGTAGACCGGCAGGGGCTTGTCGTGAAGGGCATTGATGATCATCAGGGGAATCAACTTTTCCGGGAAATGATAGGGTCCGTAGTTGTTTGAGCAGCGGCTGATGGTCACAGGCAGGCCGTAAGTGCGGTGATAGGCGAGGACGAGGAGGTCTGCCGAAGCCTTGGAGGAGCTGTAGGGACTCGACGTGTGGATGGGCGTCGTTTCCGTGAAGAAAAGGTCCGGCCGGTCGAGGGGCAAGTCACCGTAGACTTCGTCCGTCGAAACCTGATGATAACGCTGGATACCGTACTTGCGGCAGGCATCCATGAGGACCGCCGTGCCCATGATATTCGTTTCTAAAAAAATCGCCGGGTTCTCAATGGAGCGGTCGACATGCGATTCCGCCGCAAAATTGACGACCACATCAGGATGTTCCTCTTCAAAGAGCTGGTACACAGCCTGACGGTCACAGATATCGGCCTTGACAAAACGGAAATTCGGCAGCGCCATCACCGGTGCCAAAGTCGACAAATTCCCGGCATACGTCAACTTATCCAGACAAATCACCCGAAAATCCGGATGCGCCTTCAGCATATGAAAAACAAAATTAGAACCGATAAAACCGGCACCGCCGGTGATGATTAGTTTCATGGTGAGTATTTTCCTCTTTTCTCGTGACAACATTATTCTCCAAATATATAAGGTTTGCCGTGGTTCGCGCGTCAATCCTTAAGGAATCGCCCTTCTGCTACTTTTTTGAGATATGCGCCATATGGGCTCTTACCATACTTCACGGCGCTTTGCATGAGGGTGTCTTTGTCGATCCAGCCGTTTCCGTAGGCGATGTCTTCTAAGGCTGCGATCTGGATGCCCGCTCTGGTTTCTACGGCTTTAACGAAGTTCGACGCTTCGCTCAGGCTGCCGACGGTACCCGTGTCAAGCCAGGCGTAGCCCCGTCCCAGGGTGACGACGTTGAGCTGTCCTTTTTCCAGGTACATCTTGTTGAGGTCCGTGATTTCCAGTTCGCCCCGCGCCGACGGTTTGACCTGTTTGGCGTAGTCACAGACGTTCTTGTCATAAAAATACAGCCCCGTGACGGCATAGTTCGTCTTCGGCTGCTGCGGTTTTTCTTCAATGGAAATGGCCTTGCCCTGTTCGTCGAATTCGATGACGCCGAAGCGTTCCGGATCATCGACGTAATAGCCGAAGACCGTTGCCCCTTCCGGATTCGACGCAGCCTGCTGCAGATGACGCGTCAAACCGGCACCGTAGAAGATATTGTCGCCCAGGATCATGGCGCACGGTTCTCCGTCAATGAATTCTTCGCCCAAAATAAAGGCCTGCGCCAGACCGTCCGGCGAAGGCTGCACCTTATAGCTCAAATGGATGCCGTAGCGCGAACCGTCACCCAAAAGGCGTTCGAAATTCGGCAAATCCGTCGGCGTCGAAATAATCAGAATATCCCGGATGCCTGCCAGCATCAGCGTCGACAACGGATAATAAATCATCGGCTTATCATACACCGGCAAAAGCTGCTTTGAAGTCACCATGGTCAGCGGATAGAGCCGTGTCCCGCTGCCGCCTGCCAATACAATCCCCTTCAAGAAAATCACTCCTCGTAAAAAATTTAACAATTCATTATACCAAAAAAGGGATTGTCACACAAAGTGACAGCCCCTTTTAAGCTGCAACCTTTTACGGCTGCGGGATATGCTGAGCCAAGTCTTTGGTCATTTCGATGTGTTCGAAGTATTTGTGCGACTTCCACAGGAGCGAACTAAAGGCGCTGAAGATCAGGCGGAAGCGGAAATGCTTGAAGCTGATTGGGCCTTCGAACATGGGCACGCGGTCCAAGTCATAAGGATCATCCCAGGGGAAATCACGGCCCGTTTCGACGGTGAAGGCGTAGCGGTAGCCGGCGCCTCTCGTTTCTTCCATGACCATATCATTGTATTTGCCTTCCGGGAAGGCGATGAACTGACAGGGTTTGCCCGTTTCCTGTTCGATGATGTTCTTCGAATCCTGCAGCTCGTGGCGCACACCGGCGCGGTCGAAGCTGGTCAGTGGCTTGTGGCTCATCGTATGGGAGCCGAATTCCATACCGTCGGCGGACATTTCGTGGACCTGGTCCCAGGTCAGGTAGCCCGGCGTATTCATCAGGTTGATGATCAGGAAAATCGTGCCGCGCATGTTGTATTTCTTTAAAATCGGATAGGCATTTTCATAGTTGTCGACGTAGCCGTCATCGAAAGTAATGAGAACCGGTCGGTCCGGCAGGTCGCCTTCGCCGCGCATGTAGGCGTCGAACTGTTCCAGCGTAATAGAATGATAGTCGTTGTCATGCAGGTATTTCATCTGTTCGTCGAAATTTGCCGGCTTCATGGTCAGGACAGTGTTGAATTTATTGTTGACCTGATGGTAGTTGAGGACCGGCACGCCCGTAAGATGATAGTTCGTCGAACCGAAGTACCAAAAAGCAAAGACACCGATGAGGAGGACCAGGACGGTAAGCAGGACGCCGACGATCCATGAGCATATTTTTTTCACCATAAGACTTCCTTTATTTTCTTGCATTTTCCATGGTCTTCTGGAAATTATTCTCTGTCAGCCATTTTTCGTCGTCCTTTTCCAGGGCTTCTTTTAATTCTTTGAGACAGATATTTTCCATGTTGATGGTTTCCACCGTCGTTGTCATGTATTTCGTTTCTTCATACATGTAGTCGTCCAGTTCTTCTTTGACCAGGACATCCTTCAGGGAAAAGAGGATATCCTCCGATTCCTGCTGGATGAGGAGCAAATCTTCCCAATGTTTGTATTCTTCTTCCGTAAGGACGAATTCGCCGTACATATCGGTCTGCAGCTGTTCCGAGGAACAGACGATCTGCTTGGCGTAATCCACTCCCGTCGAGCGGTCGTAGACGTGGAGCTCACGGTTTTCTCCATTGACACTAACGCGCATGGCGTACACCTCCGCTTGAGTTTAATAAAAGTACATACAACCCCTATTATACAGGATTCTGAGAATACGTAAAGTGTTTTTTATGGGAAAAGGGATTGTCCCATGCAGGTCTTTCCCATCATGCAGCAGCCCCTTTTACTTTATTGTTTGATGTTGAAGGTTTGATGTTTGATGTAAAAACAAAAAAAGAGGCTATGCATGCAGAGTCAACGTCTGCATGATAGCCTCTTCAACTGCGTATTTACGCTTCTACAGGGTATACGCTTACTTTGCGGTTGTATTTACCAGCGCGTTCGAAAGCGACTTTGCCTGCGGCTTTAGCGAACAGGGTATCGTCTTTGCCGATACCTACGTTCGTGCCCGGATGGAAGTGCGTGCCACGCTGGCGAACGATGATGTTGCCGGCTTTAACGATAACGCCGTCATGGCATTTTACGCCAAGGCGTTTGGATTCGCTGTCACGGCCGTTACGCGTGGAGCCTGTCCCTTTTTTATGAGCGAAAAGCTGTAAGTTGAAATTGAACATTCCGTCCACCTCCTGACGTCTATGAGTCGAGTACGACGTATTCTCCATACTGCCGTACAATTTGTTCCAAACCTGATACCATGGTCCCTAAGATAATCTGTGACGCGTCACAGGGTTCGGGGACCCGTACTGATAAGAAGCCATCGTTTACTTCATACGGTACGTCTTCTGAAGCGTACTGCATGAGACCCAACAAGGCTGTCTGCGACAATGCCGAAACGGCGGCACAAACGATATCGCTGCCGGCTTCGTCATAATCGGCATGGCCTTTTATGGTAAAGCCCGTGTAGCGGTCTTTCTTATCGCGATGCATCGTAACGGTAATCATTAGCCTTCAATCTTTTCGATTGCAACTTTCGTGAACGGCTGACGATGGCCCTGACGACGACGGTAGTTGGATTTTGCTTTGTATTTGAAAACGAGGACTTTCTTTTCTTTGCCCTGAGCCAATACTTTTGCAGTTACTTTAGCGCCTTCAACAACGGGAGTACCTACTTTAACATCACCGTCGTTAACGACTGCCAATACCTGGTCGAATACTACGTTGGAATCAACATCGGCATTCAGTTTTTCGACAAAAATGTTGTCGCCTTCCTGGACACGATACTGTTTTCCGCCTGTTTTGATAATAGCGTACATGAGTGACACCTCCTCATCAATATACTCGCTGAATACGGCGTCCCGAAACGGGAACTTGCGAGCCTCTCCACGCGGCTTATCCATAGCCACTTATGCTACGACTTCCCTAATATACCATAGATTGGGTGTTATGTCAACGAGAAATTTCGAAGCAGAAAGGCTCCCTTAACAGGGGAGGCTTTCGCTAACTGCAGACAGTAAAAGAGCTGCCGCTTTATACGACAGCTCTTTTCGCAGTTCGTTTGGCGTGGTCCGTTTGCCGAACCGCGGCCTGCGGTGTTTTTCACGGCAAACGATGAACGACCCACGACAAACGGCTTTTAATTCCCATTATGATTGAAGTAGTCGGCCAGGCCTTTGACGATGCTTTCAGCGAAGTTCTGCTGCTGCGCGTCGGAGTTGAGGGCCCGTTCTTCACCGGGGTTGGAGATGAAGCCCAGTTCCAGAAGGGTTGCCGGCATGTTGGTGTGCAGGAGGACGTAGAAGTTTGCCGTCTTGACACCGCGGTCCGGGAAGTTCGTGGCTTTCATGTTCTGCAGGTGGATATAATTGGCCAGGCCGTAGTCATACGGCGTCTTGCTGTTGTAATAGGCCGTAACGCCGCCGGCAGAGGGCGAATCGAAGGAATCGATGTGGATGCAGACGAAGACGTCCGCTTTAGCCGCATTAGCGATGTTGCAGCGGGCCTGCAGTTCTTCGACGGCACCGTCATAGGGCGCATAGACGTCGACGTCCGTCGTGCGGGTCATGACGACGTTGGCACCGGCAGCACTGAGGAGGGATGCGACCTTCTTGGAAATGGCCAGGGTGACATCTTTTTCTTTAGAGTACGCACCGAGGGCACCGGAGTCGGATCCGCCGTGGCCCGGGTCGATGGCGATGGTCTTGCCCTGGAGGCCTTTAGTCAGGCTGTAGGTCTTGCTGCTGCTGTAGGCCGGGACACTTGAAGCAGGCTGCTTATTGGCCGGATTCCAGCGCGAGTTCGTCTTACTCGTATTGCCGTTCTTGATGCCGATATTCGTATCGCCCCAATGGCGCCACTGCTTGACCTTGCCCGATTTGTCGTTGACGTCGATGACGACGCGGCTCGAATTCTTGTTGCCTGTGACACCGGGCAGGGTGAAGACCTTGAGGTCGTTCTTGGTGACGGCCTGCGGCACTTTGATGGTCACGTCCGTACCGCTCGAGCGCGTTTCCAGGGTCAGGCGGGAAACGACGTTGCCGTTCGGCTTGTACGTCTTGGGAACATTCTTAGCGACTCCCGTATTCGGCAGAGTGACGAATACATATTCACCGGAGTTGTCAATGTACAGTTTCGGATTGACTTTGCCGCTGACATCGAGGACCGTCCGGACAAATGGCGTATTAGCATCGGTTCGCGTCGCCGTGCGCACATTCGTGATTTCCGGTTTCGCCGCAGCGTGGGCCGATACGAACGGTATCAGGCAGACGAGCATGACGAGCGGAAGTATCCATAGTTTTTTGAACACAATATCTTCTCCTTTGCGACTTCGAATCTAAACAACTCATTTATTATACAACTATTACGGGAGGCTTGGCAATTCTTTTTCTGTTTGTCGTGAGGACAAAAAAGAAAGGGCTGCCGCATGAAGCGACAAGCCCCTTCAGTTTTTAGTTTATAGTTTTTAGAATAAGAAGTTGACTTCTACGTCCGTGAATTCATCGGGATCATCGGAGCCGTGTTTTGCTTCTGTAGCAAACGTCTGGGCAGCCGTGAGGACGACGTTCTTAGCGAGGGTGTAGTCGATGCCGACGCCCCAGGATTTGACATTGTCGAGGACGCTGTCATCGCGCCAGGAGTTGGTCGCACCGCCGAGGAGAGCGCCTTTGTCGGAATTGATGTATTCAACCCAGGCATCCCAGGAGCCGCGGGCATCGCTGTCAGCGGAACCGTAAGTCAGTTTTCCTATCCATACTTCCGGATCTTTCGTATCCCCTGCTTCAAGGTAGCTATTGTTGCTGTTGATTTTTTCATAGTTAGCCAAAGCGTTCCATTTGCCGAAGTTCAGGTTTGCATAAGCACCCCAGAGGTCATCCGCACGGAAGCCGTCGCCATACTTTTCATCACGTTCGCCGCCAGCTACGGTAAAGTCATTATAATAGACGCCAACTGCCGAACCGGCTGCCCGGCCGCCGCCGAAGAAGCCTTCTAATTCGCCATAACCGGTCTTGACGCCATCCATGTCATCAGTACCAGCGATGTCGCCGGCTTTGAATTTACCATAGCCAGCCGTAGCTGCGAAGTGGTCGTTCGTATATTTCAATTCAGCCCGGTCAAAGACGTCACCGTACTGGAAGCCGTAAGCGTTTTCACCGCCCAGGACATACGTATCGGTACGGCCGACGCTGAGATTCCAGTGATCGCCGCCGAAGTTGTAGTCGACTTTAGCGTCATCGGTGAAGATGTTCTTGTTGTCGCTCGCTGCGCCGTTATCGGCGAAGTTGATGTCATCCGTGCTGATGCCATACGTTACGGTCGTGCGGTCATTGACTTTGGCGTTGGCGCGGACGCGGACGCGGTAATCCCAAGAAGCATCATTCTTATAGCCAGCTCCATCGTTCCCGTTCGATTCGCCGGAATCCTGGTGCTGGAAACGGATACGGGCATCGCCGCTGAGTTTGACGTTGCCGACGCGGTTTTCAAGGGCGCTGACGCGGACACCGAGGTTGTTCAGTTCATCAGCGTATTCGTCAGCCAATTTGTTGATGAGGGCACGCTGTTCAACGGACGCTTTGTCCATGTGGGCCATGGCTTTGGCGACCATTTCAGCGGCTTCATAACGGGTGATGTTGCGGCTGCCCTGGAAATAGGAGCCGTCAACGCCCTGGATGATGCCGGCATCAGCGAGTTCGACAACGGATTTGTAAGCCCAGCTGTCGCTCGGTACGTCGACGAAGGGGTTGGCTGCAAAAGCGCAGGCAGCGCCGGCAGCCATCATAACGGCTAAGGATGTAACGATTTTCTTTTTCATCAATAGGACCTTCTTTCTCTTTGTTCAAACCGGCAGTGCCCTAAAAAAGAAGGCCTCCCCCTACCCGCTGCGGCGAGTCTTCCTAGTTTCCTCTCGTATGGAATAAGGATTCACCTAAATTTTCGTTGCCCTGCACAAGTTTGTTACAATAAGTACACACTTATTATACGTATTATGATATTAGTTGTCAATATCGCACAAGGAATTCGTTTGCCGTGGGTCGTGGGTCGTGGTCCGTTTGCCGTGAAGGTTTAAAATTTATGGAAAACTTCGTCAAACGAACCACGTCAAACGAGCCAAAAAAAAGCTGCCGCTTTATGCGACAGCTTTTTTTCACATCATTCATTTGTAGGCGGTTTGTATTTCGGCGACATGGGGTTGGTCTGGGGCGTGAGGTTCTTCATGCGGCCCAGTTGTTCGCTCTTGTCGTTGAAGTACGTGTGCAGTGTGAATTCGGCCATTTCCGAAAGCGGTTCATCGAGGAAGGCTTCGTAGAGTTCTTCGATTTCCGGGTTCTGCCAGCTGGCTTTGACGTCCGTGTCGTCGTCGCTCTTGTAGATGGAGGCGATGCGGGCTTCCTGGACTTTCTTGACCTGCGGCAGCTTGACTTTCGGCTGACCGCCGCCGCCGATGCAGCCGCCCGGGCAGGCCATGACTTCGATGAAGGAATAATCTTCGAAGGAATCGTTCTTGATCAGTTCGTCAATGAAGGCGCGGGCATTGCCGAGACCGCTGATGGCTGCTACGTGGAGGACGAAGTGACCGAAGACGACCGTCGCTTTCTTGACACCCTGGAGGCCGCGGACCGGTTCAAAGGGGACGAAATCCTTCGGTGCCGGACGGCCCGTGAAGAAGTAGTACGCCGT
>URLP01000082.1 GCA_900548635.1 uncultured Megasphaera sp. | reverse complement strand
CTGGCCGCCGTAGGCGGTCTGAGGGGTTGCTTTTTGGGCTAAAACAATGTCTTTAAATGCAACGAGAAACTCGTGATTTGGAATTTAAAGAATCTGTGAGCAATACTTTTCGGCGGGGGGATTCTGCAAGCGTCGAAGTAGACCGGCTGGAATTGAACCGGTTAATTTTAGCGGGCACGAATCAGGATTTTGAAGATTTACCGGCACGGACTCAGCAACTGCATTTTCAGGTGCTGGAAGAGTTCATGGAAAGAAAAATAGGCATCCGCAAACTGAATCAGGATATCTTAAAGACTTTGGGGCTCTTTACCTCTAAGGGGGAGTACAATCACGCAGCGGAACTGCTGGCCGATGAAAATACATTTCCCGGCATCGATATCATCCGTTTTGGCGCCTCTATCGACGAAATCCGTGAACGAAAACGAATTGAACATGTTTCTCTGCTTACCAAAGATGTCGTAGAAAAAGTCAATATCCCGACGAAACTCGACGAATTCGGTGTCAAGAAAGAAGACCTCGACTTCCTGGTCAAAGCCGGCAGCCAGCAGACAAGACTCTTAGTCAACAACTGCAAAGAACTCTCGCTGGACGATATCCGTTACCTCTACGAAAAATTGTATTTGCGTGAATCTTCGACGAACGACGAACGCCAAACGAACCACGAAAAAGCCCATCGCTTTATGCGACGGGCTTTTTTCATATCATACTAATCCCTTCCTGGTGGTTCATGGAGAAGCCGCCTTTTTCTACGTCGTCGAAGTCGAGGCTCGGGTCGTATTCGGGCAGTTTCTTAAGGCGCTTGACGAGGCCGTAGGGCTTTTTCAGGGAAAGGTGGTCGCCTTTGCCGGAGAGAACCCAGAGGACTTTGTAGCCTTTAGGGGCTGTCTGGAGTTTTTCTTCGCCTTTGCCGTCCGTGAAGTAGACGACGAGGTCGACGCGCTGGGTGTTGGCGAAGGCGAAGACTGGCGAGTAGGCCGTGCCGCCGCGGATGTCGAGGCGGCCGCGCACGTCGTCCATGGTGCGGATGGGGTAGGTGCGGCGGATTTCATCGTCGCATTCGGCGACGATGATTTCGTGGTTGTAGCAGCGCACGAGGTGCAGGACTTCGCCGATGGCCTGGCGGAATTCGGCGTCCGTGATGCTGCCGCTGATGTCGAGGCCGATGAGGATTTTCGCCGTGTGCGAGCGCAGCTGGCCCGGCAGGTCCAACCGTTCGGGCTGGCGGCGGTTGCGGCGCATGGTCGTCTTTTTCCAGGTGCTGGTGATGGAGCCGACGAGGCGCTTCAGGTACCAGTGCCAGGGCAGGTCTTCGTCGCTGTCTTTGAGGGCCTTGATCATGCTTTCCAGATAGTTCGAGAGCTCGCCCTTGCACGAGGCGTCGATGTATTTTTCTGTGAACTTGCGCAGCGTCTCTTCATCGATGTCGTCACCTTCGTCCCAGAGGTCGTGCGTCTTGGCCGGGTCGTAGGAGACGGCGACGGATTCGTCGGACTCGCTTTCCGATTCGGGCAGGTCCTTCTTGTCCGTTCGGAGGTCGAGGGCGGACTGGATCTTGTCGACGTAGTATTCCAGGCTTTCAAAGGGCTTGAGGAGCAGGGAATAGTTCATATTGACCCAGTCGAGGGTCGTCGAGAAGGGCGGCAGGTGGTCGAGATAGGTGTTGACGACGACATCCATGGCCAGGTTGACGGCCATCTTGCTGTACTGGCCGCGCAGGTCCTTGGCTCGCAGGAGATGGAGGGAGACGACGTGCAGGATTTCGTGTTTGATCGTGCTTTCCATCTGCTCCGGCGAGAGGGGCAGGAAGAGCATGGGGTTGAAGTAGAGGTGATAGCGCGTGCCCTTGAAGTTAACGCCCGTCGGCGAGGCCATGTCGAAGCGGATTTCCTTGACCATCTGGAAGAGGAAGTAGCCGAAGAAGTTGTCCTTGTCTTCCATGAGCTGGCCGTTGATGCGGTCCAGGAAGGCGTAGAACTTCCGCTGGAAAGCTGCCGGGATGTCCGGGACCTTGCCCGTCGTGCGCTGTTCGTGGAGGACGATGTCGGAGACGATGGATGCCTGCTGATAGAGGAGATGGGCCGCAATGGGCAGAGACTGTTCCATAGGCATCTAGCGCAGGGCCCGGAAGGCGGCGAAGTAGCTGTCGATGAAGTCGTCGTTGTCCAGGGCGCAGGCATAGACCCTGGGGTTGGCGGCTTTCATGTCCTTCATGACGCCGAGGCGCAGGTCGACAGGATAGAGGGCCAGGAAGGCGACGAGGCGGGAAATGAGGGCCTGGGCGTCGCTTTCGTCGAGGCGGACGGCGTGTTCCAGCTGCTTGAGGATGTTCTTGGCGGCTAGGTAGAGGCGTGTGTGGCTTTCGGAGGCGACACGGCTGGCAAGGTCCGGATTGAGGCTTTCCGTGCCGAAGACGTCATCATAGGCGATGAGGGGCTGGGCGTCGGATGAGATGAAATGGACGAATTCCTGGGCGATGAGCTTGCCTACGTTGCCGCGGATGACGTTGTAGAAGACGGACTGGGGCACGGCCGATGGGTCTTCCTTGTAGATGTGGTAGAGCTTGGAAATGCGTTCGTAACTGCGCGGTGTGGCGTTGATATCGTCTTCGTTGCTCTTATCGAGGTATTCCGGGAAGGTAGAAATGAATTCCATGACCTTTTCTTCGATGCCGGCCGACGCGGCCCAGTCGAGCCACTGCAGGTAATCCGCTTCCATGTAGAGCCAGACGAAGCGGTTCTGCTGAGCTGCATCCATTTCCACGACTTCGTAGTCGTACGAATCGGACGGGTTCATGGCAGCGATGATCTTGACCGACGGCGAGAGATGATAGCCGTTGATTTCCCGGTTGAGGATGAGGTTCATCAATTCCTGTTGGACCGCGTGGTCGCAGCGGTTGATTTCATCGATGAACAAGAGGACTGTTTTGCCTTTGGCGATTTCTTCATCGATTTTGCGCAGCTTGTGGTGGACGGCGTACACCGTCGTGCCGTGTTCGACCGTCGGCAGGCCGCCGATTTCCCCTTCTTTGAGGAGGTTGCCGTCGATGCCGACGAGGCTCCAGTCATTCTTTTCGGCCATTTCCCGGGCCAGGGAGGTCTTGCCGATGCCCGTTTCGCCGACGAGCAGTGGGACTTCGCCGGCTTTGAGGACTAATTCTACGCTTTTGAAAGTATCTGTAAAGTTCATGATTTCACTCCTATTTCAATGTCAATTTTTCATCAACTGTGATGCGGCGGGCCTTCTTGCTGCCGCAATCGTCGACGAGGAGGACTTTGTCGGCTGGTGTCAGGTCGATGGCGCTGCAGGTAATGAAGTTGCGGACGTAATCTTCCGGTACATCGTCTCGGGATAAGACAGCCTTGAAGGTGTTGCGCCAATCGTCGGGCGTCAGGGATATGCCTTTGGGCATATATTTGCTGACCAGGACGTTGCGGCTAAGGTAATGGAGAAATTCTTCTTTGCTTATGTCCGGGATGAGGCGGATGGCCTGTTCATTTTCGCTGATGGCTAGTTCTTTCGCCTCTTCTGTCGGATTTTCGATGAAACGCAAGGCTTCGTAATTGCCGCGGATGGCGGCCAGTTGGACGGCTGGTGTTGGATGCTTGATGTATTTGATGGCATCGTAATTCTTTTCGACGGCTCGCAGCTGCAGGTTTTCGTCCGGGTCTTTGACGTATTTAATGGCCCAGCCGGACTGTTCCAGGGCAGCGTCGATGAGTTCTGGTGAGGGATTTTCGATATAACTCAGGTTATTCCAGCCGGCACGGACAGCTTGCAGGAGCATGTCTTCCGATGGATGGTCGATAAATTGGATAGCTCGCGCCGTATTGGCGACGGCGGCCTTCTGGACTGCTTCTGACGGATGCTTGATGTACTGCAGGGCCAGACCGTTCATCTGGACAGCTAGGAGCTTCATTTCTTCCGTCGGATTTTCAATGCGGTCGATTACATAGGGATTGTTGCGGATCATATTCATATATTTTTCGTTCGTCATGTCAGGTCCCCTTCATTTCGTATAATAAAGATTTAATACCTACTATTATACAATAGCTGTGGGCTGGAGGAAACTCAAAAAGGACTTGTCGCGTGCGACAAGTCCTTTTTGGGGGTAGCAGAATTGTAGGGGCGCCCATGTGGGGCGTCCGCCCGAATATATGGTCAGAGCCTTCGTGAGAATTAATTCTTCTGCGGCATGAGGGCGGCAAAGTGGTGCAAGGCCGTGTACATGTCGCGGACGTTTTTGAACTGGACCGTGTCGATTTTGACAGAGTACGCCGTTCCGTCGGTATGGTAGACATTTGTCAGGTCAGCTTTCAAGTCATATGTCCCCTTACGCTTGTTGGCGTGCAGGGCCGCTTTGTATTCGTTGATTTGGTGGATTTCCTGGCCAAGCTGGAAGATGAGGTCATCGCGGATGCCGGCATATTTTTCGACATATAACGTGAAGCTCATGTTTTCGATGCTGTTGGGATAGTCCATGGTTTGCATGGCCCGGAGAGAATCCATATCGGCGTAGACGATGCCATCCGGGCTGGTGCTGATGACTCGATAACGGCTGGGATTATTGACCAGAGTCTGAGAATCCATGGCATTGGCTGTCAGGCAGCCCAGGGCCAGAAACAGGGACGCGAAGAGCGTCGTCATTTTTTTCATCATAATGATTCATCCCTTTCGTGTGTTTGATGAGTTAATCGTTTATCCTTATTATATCATGAGGACCTCGTCTGCTACAAGCGGACGGATTTGGGCTGGTATCGAAACTAATGGGAGCAAAGTCGTCCCATGCGTATACATAAAATGCCCACTTTTTTCTTGATAAAAATTTTGAAATATCATAAAATTATCTTATGGAAAACGCAAAGAAAGGGAAGGGTGCTATGTTAGATTTTCGTATCCATACATTTTTGTGCGTTTGCCGTCACATGAACTATACCCGGGCTGCCGCTGAACTGCACATCACACAGCCTGCCGTTTCTCAGCATATTCGCTATTTAGAACGCGAATACGGGACCAAACTCTTTAGTTACAAGGGGAAACACCTGCAGCTGACTCAGGCTGGTCATATCTTTTGGAATGCTGTGACTGCCATCAGCCATGATGATGCCATCTTAAAAGAGCATCTCCGTGATTTGCAGCATAACCGCTCCTTGTCTTTTGGTACGACGCCAACAGCTGGCGTGGGGATTCTCGATAAGTTAGCTGATTTGCTCAAGCATAACGACGATATGAATCTTCGCATGGAAATTGCCGATGCTGAAAAACTGCTCCAGTCCCTGGATGATGGTGCCATTGATTTTGCCATCGTCGAAAGTTCTTTTGACCAGGGACGCTATGAATCGCTCTTATTTTCTAATGAACCGATTGTCGCTGTCTGCGGCAAAGGCTATGAAGCGCCGGAGGAAATGACCTTGTCAGACCTCATGCGCTATCGGATCATCGTTCGCGAACGCCATGCCGGCGCCCGTCGGATTTTAGAACATAAGCTGGCAGAACAGGGATACACACTGGAACATTTCCCGGCCCGCTATGAAGTGGGCAGCTTGTCGGCCGTTAAAGGGCTGGCCTGCCGCGATTGCGGTATTGCATTTTTATATGAAAAATCGGTTCAGAAAGAACTGGCTGACGGGACGCTGCGACGCATCGTCGTCAAGGATTTCTCCGTCATGCACGCATTTTCATTCTTGTGGCGCAAAGGCAGCATGTATCGCGCTTTATTCACACAGATATACGACCAGTTGAAGGACTGAGTCTTATACGTGCTGCTTTTTATTTCTCATACATTTTGAAAGGGTGAAGAGAACATGTTATATTCAACAGAAGTTAAGAATATGTGTCCCGTCACGAAAGGCGCATATCACGGTCCGGCACCGATTCCGGAAGAAGGCGAATGGGTACAGGCCAAGGAAATCAAAGACATCAGCGGCCTGACTCACGGTGTAGGCTGGTGTGCTCCGCAGCAGGGCGCCTGCAAGCTGACCCTGAACGTCAAAGACGGCATCATCGAAGAAGCCCTCATTGAAACCATCGGCTGTTCCGGCATGACTCATTCTGCTGCTATGGCATCGGAAATCCTTCCGGGCAAAACCCTTCTTGAAGCCCTTAACACAGACCTGGTCTGTGACGCCATCAACGTCGCTATGCGCCAGCTCTTCCTCCAGATCGTTTACGGCCGTACCCAGACGGCATTCTCCGAAGGCGGCCTCCCCATCGGCGCCAGCCTGGACGACCTCGGCAAAGGCCTGCGCAGCCAGACCGGTACCATGTTCGGCACGAAAGCCAAAGGCACGCGTTATCTGGAAATGACCGAAGGCTATGTCACCCGCATGGCGCTCGACGAAGACAACCAGGTCATTGGCTATGAATTCATCCACCTCGGCAAAATGATGGAAGCCATCAAAAAAGGCGTTGAACCGGCCAAAGCCATGGAAGACGCAAAAGGTCACTATGGCCGCTTTGAAGAAGCAGCTTCGTATATTGATCCGAGACAGCAATAGGAGGGCAAAACCATGGAATTATTTGAAAGCTACGACAGAAGAATTGATAAGATCCTCGGCGTACTGAAAGAATACGGTATCGGCAGCGTGGAAGAATGCCGCGATATCTGTGCTGCTGCCGGCCTGGATCCCTATAAAATCGTCAAAGACGTACAGCCGATCGCTTTTGAAAATGCCGGCTGGGCTTACACCGTCGGTGCTGCCATCGCCATCAAAACGAATGCACGCACGGCTGTAGACGCTGCCAAAGCCATCGGCATCGGCCTCCAGTCCTTCTGCATCCCCGGCTCCGTTGCAGAAGATCGCAAGGTCGGCCGCGGCCACGGCAACCTGGCTGCCATGCTCCTGCAGGACGAAACGAAATGCTTCTGCTTCCTCGCAGGCCACGAATCCTTTGCTGCTGCTGAAGGCGCTATCGGCATCGTCCGCAACGCCAACAAGGCCCGCAAAGTACCGCTCCGCGTCATCCTCAACGGTCTCGGCAAAGACGCAGCGCAGATCATTTCCCGCATCAACGGCTTCACCTATGTCCAGACGCAGTTCGACTACAAGACGGGTGCACTCCACATCGTCCGTGAAATCCCGTACTCCAAATCGGAACGTGCCAACGTCCGCTGCTTCGGTGCTGACGACGTCCGCGAAGGCGTTGCCATCATGCACCACGAAGGCGTCGACGTTTCCATTACGGGCAACTCCACCAACCCGACCCGCTTCCAGCACCCCGTTGCCGGCACATACAAGAAAGAATGCATCGAAATGGGCAAGAAGTACTTCTCCGTTGCTTCCGGCGGCGGCACAGGCCGTACGCTCCATCCGGACAACATGGCAGCCGGCCCTGCTTCCTACGGCATGACCGACACCATGGGCCGCATGCACAGCGATGCGCAGTTCGCAGGCTCCTCGTCCGTACCGGCTCACGTAGAAATGATGGGCTTCCTCGGCATGGGCAACAACCCGATGGTCGGCGCATCCGTAGCCGTAGCCGTCGCAGTGGAAAGCGCTGCCAAAGCAGGCAAGTTCTAAAAGATAGTTTGAAGTTTGTAGTAGAGGCTGCCTTTATTCAAAAGTAACACGAAAGCCCCTGGAACGGCAATTCCAGGGGCTTTTTTTATGTGGTCTCTAGCTTTTCATTATAACATATGCTGTGAAATATGGGCAAAAAATGGTATAATCAAATATCTATGTTACGACTTTGGGAAAGGGGTATTTCATGAATATGGTGAAGAAAATCGCGGCGCTCTTGGGGCTTTGTCTGCTGACGTCCGTTCCTTTTGTCGGGGCGACGTTCCATCCCGGCGACAAGGGCAGCCAGATTGCGGCCATCCAGCAGGCTTTGGCCAATCACGGCTACGATGTCTCTGCCGATGGTGCGTACGGTGCGGCGACGCAGGAAGCGGTCCGCCAGTTCCAGGCAGACTACGGCCTGGAAAGCGACGGTATCGTCGGTGCTGCGACGTATGAAGCCCTGATGGGAGAAACCATGCCGGAAAATACCAGTACAAC
>URLP01000081.1 GCA_900548635.1 uncultured Megasphaera sp. | reverse complement strand
TGCCGCTGTGCGGCAGGCCCTTTTCATCTATCTTTACTTTTTCTTCGCATCGATATTGAGCAGTGTCTTGATGGCTTCCTGCTTTTCCGGCGGCAGAGCGTGGATGGCACGGATGATGTGGCTGTCGTCTTCCGTGATGGAAGCACAGAAGTCACATTTGTTGCCTTCTTCTTCGCTGCCCTTACAGTACATGCCGGGACGGCCGATGAGGATACAGATCGGGATTTGGAAATAATCAGCCATTTTCATCAATACAGAAATATCCGGCGAATAAAGCCCGGTTTCCCAAGAATAGACGGCCTGTTTGGACATGCCGAAGAGAGCCCCGAAAGCCGTTTGGGTTAAGCCCTTTTTTTTGCGATAATATCTGATTTCTTGTCCTAAAGTCATGCGCGTTCACTCTTTCAGTACACATATAATTCTGTATACAAAATTTTATTACATACAATACAACAGTGTGTAATATACACTTGTCATTATAATATGGATAGGCGCAAGCGTCAACTATAAAATGCAGGGCTGCGTAGGTATTATGCTTAAAATTGCATACGATAAATAATAAAAAACTATTTTTATCAAGCAGCACTCTTTACAAAAACACGATGGTGTATACAGATACTAGCATAAAAAATTACTTATGCTTGAAAAAGGTACGTACGAGCTCCGTCAGATACTGTTGATCCGCGGCGCCCATCAGTTCCCGGCAGGAATGCATGGCCGTAATGGGGATGCCGATATCCATGGCCCGCAGGGGCAGGTTGGCCGAGAGGAGGGAGCCCAGGGTCGAGCCGCCGGGGATGTCCGAGCGGTTCATAAAAATCTGATAGGGAATATCACTTTCCCGGCAGAGGGCTTTGACGACGGCGACGGCTGCGGCATCACCGGCATAGCGCTGGCTGCTGGCAATCTTCAGGGCGACGCCGCGGCCCATGACGGGCTGGTTCGTAGGATCGCACTTTTCCGGCACATTGGGATGGATGGCGTGGGCCACGTCGACAGAGAGCATGAAGGCCCGCGAGAGGTCGGCCGAGAAATCGTCGTCCGTAAGCGCAAAGGCGTGGTAGATGCGGCGCAGGATGTCCGGCAGGATCTGGGAGTCCGCGCCCTGCTTCGTCTGGCTGCCCACTTCTTCATTGTCGAAGAGGGCAATGAGCGAAAGGCCGTCGGCGTCGGGCGCTTCCAGAAGGCCCGTGACGCAGGCCAGGACCGACGTCAGGTTGTCCAGGCGCGGCGACGAGACGAATTCATCGTGCCAGCCCAGGCGGCAGCCCTTTTCCACAGGGTAGACCGTAAGATCATAGGAAAGGATCGCTTCAGGCAGGCAGCGGCAGATTTCCGAGAGGAAGTCCAGGAAGAAGTGCGGCGTCAGGGCCTGTCCGTCCAGTCCCATGAGGGGAAGCAGGTCCTTCTGGGGATTGAGCTCGACGCCCAGGTTGGCCTTGCGGTTCATGTGGATGGCCAGGCGCGGGATGGTCAGGAGGGGCCGGCCGATATCGATGAGGCGCATATCGGGATGGAAGGCGTCGTCGCTCTGGATGGCCACCGTCCCGGCCAGCGACAGGGGCCGGTCGAGCCAGGATTCGCGCAAAAGGCCGCCGTAGACTTCGGCATTCAGCTTGAGATAGCCGTTCTGGCGGATTTCCGGCCGGTATTTCAGGCGCAGACAGGGAAAATCCGTATGGGCCGCACAGAGGCGCAGGTGGGCGCGCAGGTCCCGGCCCGTGCGGAAGGCGACGAGGCCCGAATCATAGAGGGGCACGTAGTAGGCACGTCCGGCTTCCAGGTGCCATGTTTCGGCCGGCGGGAGGGCCGTAAAGCCTCCTTCGTCCAAAAGGTCCCGGGCCGAACGGACCGTATAGTGCGGCGAAGGGCTGTGCTGAATAAATGTCAGCAAATCATTAATATAGTCAGAAGACATGGTCGTCATCCTTTCTCAGGGGAAGTATACCCGATTTCAATAATCATTCAATATTATAACATATGTCACAATCCATGGTATAATAAAAAACAACGCTATTTTTTTGAAGGGAAAATCATGGATCTACACGTCATCTCACAATTCTTGGGCCGCATCGCCCTGGCCCAGGGCGGCGTCATCTGCCTGCCCCTCCTGATGGCCCTGCTCTTCGGCGAAGAATGCTGGCCGGCCTTTACAGAAACCATCGCCGCCTGCGCCCTGACAGGCAGTGCCTTCCTGCGCTGGGGCCGCGTGCGCACGAAGAAGCTGACCATGCGCGAAGGCATCGCCATCACGGGCCTGGGATGGCTCCTGGCGACCTTTCTGGGCATGCTGCCCTACTGCCTGAGCGGCTACCTCAACTATTTCGACGGTACCTTCGAGAGCATCTCCGGCTTTACGGGCACGGGCGCGACAGTCATCCCGGACCTGGAAATCCTGCCCCAGAGCCTCCTCTTCTGGCGCAGCCTGACCCACTGGCTCGGCGGCCTGGGCATCGTCGTCATCTTCCTCGCCATCCTGCCTGAAGCGGGCCAGTCGACAGTCTATCTCTACAACGCCGAATCGACGGGACCGACGCGGGAACGCGTCCTGCCCCGCCTGCGCGACATGGTGCGCGTCCTCTTCCGCATGTACCTGGCCTTTACGGTCATCGCCTTCGTCATCTTCCTCCTCTGCGGCATGGACATCCTCGGCGCCCTCAACCACGCCATCTCCACCGTCTCGGCCGGCGGCTTTTCCACGTACAACAGCAGCGCCGCCCACTTCGAAAGCCCGGCCGTCGAAGGCTGGATGACCTTCTTCATGGTCCTCACGGGCGGCAACTACGGCCTCTATTACCAGACCTGGCAGAAAGGCTGGCACATCCTCTGGCACAACACGGAATTCAAAGCCTACCTGGCCATCCTCGCTGCCGCCACCGTACTTATCGGCCTCAACCTGATGGACGGCTTCGACGTCACGGCGCCGACAGCCCTGCGCTACTCGTCCTTCCAGGCTGCGTCCATCGCCACGACAGGCTTCGTCTCCGCCGACTATGACCGCTGGCCGCCCTTTTCCAAAGGCATCCTCATGCTCCTCATGATCAGCGGCGGCTGCGCCGGCTCGACGGCAGCCGGCCTCAAAATCTCGCGCATCGTCATCATCACGCGCTATCTTTGGCAGGCCGCCAAGGTCAAACTCCATCCCCATCAGGTCTGGGGCCTGAGCATCAACGGCCGCCACATCAGCGACGACACGGTGATCCGCGCCGCCCAGTACTGCTTCCTCTATCTCATGTTCATCGCCCTCTGGGCCCTGCTCCTCACCTTTGACGGCATCAACACCTTCGACGCCATCGGCATCAGCGTCTCCACCATGGGCTGCATCGGCCCGGCCTTCGGCATCACCGGTGCTACCTGCACCTACGCCGACCTCTCGGTCTTCGCCAAATCCATCCTCTGCCTCTCGATGCTCCTGGGGCGGCTGGAAATCTTCACGATCCTTGTCATGTTCAGAAAGAGCTTCTGGAAATCGAAGAACAGCTGGTAAAATTAGAGAATGATTAAATTTTCAGGAATTTAGCGTATATTCGATTAAAAAAAGATGAAATCCCTTTCCTAATCGGATTGAATAAGGCAAACTGTAGATAGCTATTCTATGTACGGAGGGAAAGGGATATGAAAAAAATCATCTTTTTGAGCATTGCCTTGGGTATTTTCACTTTGTTTCAATTCAGCGATATTCTCGTGCCGGCAGTAGCAGAGCCGCCGCCGGCTGTGGAAACACCGCTGCCGGAAAAAGCTTTCGTCTATGTGACGGGCGCCGTCAAGAAGCCGGGACTCTATGCCCTGGAGACAGGGAAAACAGCGGGAGACGCCGTGAATGCTGCCGGCGGTATGCTGGCCTATGCCGATACGGCGGCGGTCAATCTGGCCGAAAAAGCGGCGGATGGTACGCACATCCACGTTCCCTTCGACTTTAACGGCATCCCGGCACCGCCGGCAGAGGCCGGCAAAGTGTCCCTTAACCAGGCTGATGAAAAGCAGCTTACGAGCCTGCCCGGCATCGGTCCGGCCATGGCGGCGAACATCATCGCCTATCGTCAGGAACACGGCTCCTTTGGCAGTATCGAAGAGCTGCAGAAAGTAAAGGGCATCGGCCCGGCGAAGTTCGCCAAGCTGAAAGACCAGGTGAGCTTATGATAGGGAAATACATGAAACCGGAATGGCTCAGCCTCTCTTTCGCGCTCTGTCTGGGCGCCGGCATTTTCCTGGCCGACCGCTGGACGCTGTCTTTTACGTACTGGTGTCTGCTCCTCTGTCTGGCCGTGGGACTGACGCTGTTTGCGGCCCGACGCCGTACAGTGTTTCTGCTGGTCTTCTCTCTGGGACTGCTCTTTTTTTCGCTTGGTGCCTGGCGCCTTCAAAGCATTGCTGACAGCTATCAGGCCTTGCCGCATCAGGCCGCCGGTGCGAAGTTAGTTCTTGAAGGTGTCCTGAAAGAAAAGGGAAGTACTTACATCAGTGAGAAGGGAAAAGTCAGCCGCTATGTTATGGCCGTGAAAAAATATGCCTATGCCGATGACGGGGAATTTCAGCAGGGCAGCGGTGCTGCTTACGTGACCCTGCCGGAACCGCAGACCCTGGGGACGGCGCTGCGCGTCGGCGGCGACAGCCGGCCTTTGACGTATTATCAAAATGACGGCATGTACGATGCCATGCACCGCGACCGGGAGAAAAATATCTGGCTGCGCCTTTTTGCAGACGAGCGCAAACAAGCCGAAACCTTGGCGCCGCCAGGCCGCTGGCAGTCTTTTTTACAGTCCCTGCGCGAAGGCCTGACCGGGCGCTATGAGGCCGTCCTCGGCCCGTCCTATGCGCCGGTCCTGGCCAGTCTCCTCTTCGGCGGCCATTACGATGAGCTGCCGCCGGGCCTCTTGGAAGCTTTCAGCGCGACGGGACTGATTCACATTCTCTCGGTCTCCGGTTCACACGTAGCTCTGCTGCTGGCGGTCATCCAGATTTTGGGCCAGGCCTGCCGCCTGCGGCCGTGGGGGCTCTTTATCCTTTCTGCAGCGTTTCTGCTCCTTTACGGAGCCTTGTCTGATTTTTCCTCGCCTGTCGTGCGGGCATCTTTGATGGGCGCCGTCAGTGCCCTCAGCCTTTCGGCGAAGCGCGATTACCTCGCCGGCCACGCCTTGGCCCTGGCCATTGTCGGAATGCTCCTTGTAAGTCCTTACTTATTCTTTGACTTGAGTTTTCGCCTTTCCTGTGCGGCTTCGGCAGGTATCATCCTTTTCCAGAAGCCCGTGAGCCGCATTTTTTCTTTTTTGCCGTCTTTTCTGCGGGACTGCCTGACGGTCTGCGTGGCGGCGCAGCTCCTCGTCGTACCGCTGCTCTTTAGGGCCTTCTTTTCTTTTCCCGTTTATTCGCTGCTGGCCAATGTCCTCGTCGCGCCGATGTTGGACCTGGTCATGGTCCTCGGCCTGGGGGCATCAGTCTTGTCGCTCTTTTGGGGGATAGGGGCCGATGCCGTGCTCTGGCTGGTGAAGCCCCTTTTAGCTTTGGCACTGCGTGGAAATACTTTCATCGCTGCTCTGCCGGGCAGCCGTTTCTGGGCTTCCGCGCCGTCCCTTTTGACTTGCTTTGGCTGGTATCTGTTCGTGGCTTTTGTCTTTTGCCGTTCTTGGCGGCGTTACCTTTGTCTGCCCCTGGCCGGCTGCTGTCTGGCGGCCTTTCTGCTGCGGCCGCTGGGGCCTGAAGTCCTGATTTTCGATGCCGGCCGCGATCAGGTGACGGCCATGATTTTTGCAGATAAGTCGGCCGATATATGGTATAATAAGACGAAGTTTTCGAACCCCGACCAGGCAGCTGTCGTCGTGACGCCGGCTTTGCGGGCTAACGGGGTGACGCGCCTGCGCCATTGCCGTGTCGACGGTGACGGGGCGGAGCATACGCTGGCGCTTTTGCAGCGTGATTTTGAGATTTTATCGGCCCCTGGGAAGGGCGACGTGCCTTTTCGCGCTTTTGCGGCTGTGCCGCCGGTCTTTCCTGACGGGCCCCTTTGTTTGGAATTTCGTTCCCTTGCCGGCTGGAATGGCCGGGATTTCCCGAAAGAGGCCCTGGCGACGGTGGTCTATGGCAGGAGAAGGGGCGATGAAGCCTTGTCCGAGTGGTGCGAGACGGCGGCTTTTTTTGGTGTCCGCGCTTTTTCACCGGCCCGGGACGGGCAGATACGGCTTTCCCGGAAGCGGGAGGGCTGGCAGGTTTCTAGTTTTGTTGAGGAAAATGCATGAAGAACAGTAAGCACATTATGATCATTTACGGAACAGAAACGTATCTGATGGAAGACGGGCGGCGGCGCTTTATGGCGGCGGCTCAGCAGCGGGCCGGCGGCGGGGCTGAGGTCCAGTCGTTCCAGAAGGATGCGCCGGCGGCGACAGTCGTCGAGTCGTTCCAGGGGTCGAGTCTTTTCAGCAGCGGTACGATCACGGTCTGGCAGGACTGCCCCTTTTTGCCGTTGAAGCGCGGCGGCCGGTCGCGCAGCAAGGTGACGAAGGAAGAGATGTGGTTTTTAGGGGAGCTGGAGAAGCTCGCTGACGAAAACAGTATGCTTTTCTTTACGAAGGGCAAGATGGATACGGGCGCTGCTTTTTTTAAGGCCCTGAAGCCCATGGCCGATGTCGTAGCGGCCGAGGCCGTGACGGAGAAGAATGTCATGCCTTATGTGACGGACTACCTGAAGGGGAAGGGCAAGCGCCTTTCCGGCCGGGCCGCGGCCTATCTCCAGGCTCTCTTCCAGACGTGGGGCGAGATTTCCCTGCTCTATGTCTTTTCGGAGCTGGAAAAGCTCTGCATCACTGTGCCTGACGAGCGGGCCGTGATCGAGACGGCGGATCTGGAAGGCCTCTTTGCGGGGACCATGGAAAAGAACCTCTTCACTTTTATGGATGAGTTCCTGCGCCGCAGCGGCAAGAAGACGCTGCCTTTCATCGACGGCCTCTTTGGCAGGCAGGATGCGTTTTTGAAGAATACGGGCTATATGCTCTCGCGCCTGCGCCTGCTCCTGGCCTATAAGGAATTGGAGCGGGCCCATGCGGGACAGCGCCAGTGCGAGCAGATCCTGCAGGTCATCAATAAGGGCCGCAGCGTAAAATATGTCTTATACCACTTGCAAAAAGTGACATCTTATTGGAGAATAGAAGAGTTGGAAAGCTGTATTTGTCATATTTTTACCTTACAGCTCCACATCCGCCGCGGCACAGCCTCGCCCCAGGACATGGGTGCCTTGATATGCCTGTACTGCGGCCGTTCGTAGGGACGCCCATAGTCGGGCGCCCGCCGCGAAGATAGTAAAATAACTCAGCAAGAGAATAAACGAAAAGGCAGGTTATATCGTGACGGAAGAAGAGAAAGCACGTAAAGAGAGAATGAAAGAGTATCGCCGGCGCTATCGGGAGAAGCACGGGCTGCCTGTGAAGGAGCCGAAGCCCTGGAAGAAGCGGGGCGCAGCCCTTCTGGCGGTAGTGATCCTTGGTTTCGGCGGCTTTTTTGTCGCCCAGAGCAAGGCCGAAGACGCCGTGACATTGAACGGCCAGTCCCTGCAGGGCATGAGCAAGGATGATATTGCCGTCTATCTCGATGAACATGAAAAGGATGCGCGCGGCCAGAAGCTGCGCCTGGCAGCGGACGGCGTCGATGTGACGCTCGATCTCGACGACCTCGATGCCAAACTCGACCGCAGCTATATCGACGATGAGCTCCATCTCGTCGGCCGCCGCGGCCTGCCCTGGCAGCGCGTGGCCGATGTAGCGACGACTCTTTACTACGGCAAGGATGTCCCCCTGGCCATCGGCGTCGACGCTGAAAAATTGGACAAGGTCCTCGCGGACGTGCATGATAAATACGACAAGGATCCCCAAAATGCCTATGCCTATGTCAAGGACGACCAGAAGACCGTCGCCGTAGCCGATGCCAAGGACCGCATCGTCATCAATACGGACAGCCTCAAGGATAAAGTCGTCGACGAACTCCATACGGGTAAGACAGAAACCATCGATGTGCCCGTCGACAGCCGCGAGAGCGCCGCTGTCCAGGCCGATGATCTGAAGGATGTGGATACGGTCCTTTCGTAT
>URLP01000080.1 GCA_900548635.1 uncultured Megasphaera sp. | reverse complement strand
GCGGCTGGCTGAAAGTATGGCCGGGCGCGGCTTTTTAGGCATCGAAGTCGTCGGTTTTTCCCGTCTGGCTTACAAAGTATTCCAGGAACGGGGCCTGGAGCATGCATCGCTGTCAGAACTGGCCCGCAAGATCATCCTGCAGCGCCTCCTGCATAAAGGGGAGAAGGATTTCTCCGTCCTCCAGACGGCGGCGCGGCAGCCGAATTTTGCAGAGACTGCAGACCGCTTCTTAGGCGAATGCCGTTCTTTCTGCGTCTCGCCGGAAGCTCTGCGCAAAGCGGCCGAAGCGGTTCCCAGCCCGACGCTGGCCCATAAGCTGGAAGATATTGCCCGCCTTTATGAAGGGTATCAGGACTTCCTGGCCGACCATTTCGGCTCGGCCGACGATACGATGACCCTTCTGGCCCGGGAAGTCGGCCATTATACGGAGCTCCAGGGAGCCCATGTCTGGGTAGACGGCTTTCAGTGGTTCACGCCGCAGCAGCTGGAAATCCTGCGGCAGATGGAAAAAGCCGCGGCAAAGATCACGATTACCCTGACCCTCGACGGCAGCCGCCTGCAGCAGCAGCGGCGGGAAACGGCCCTTTTCCATCGGGCCTATGAAGTGTACCGCGATTTGAAGCAGCTCTTTCCTCATTTAGAGACCGTGAATGTCCCGGAAGAGCCCGCAGGTCCCCTGACGGCTTTTCGCGACGGCTTTTTCCAGACAGTACCACAGGGACGCCAAGAGCCTGTGGCGGCCTTAGCCGTCTGGGAGTGCCCGGACAGGGATGGCGAAATCGATGCGGTGGCGCGAAAGATTACGGCTCTCTGCCGTCAGGGGTATCGCTGGCGCGACTTCCTCGTCCTGGCCCGGACGAGCGACTTGTATCATGACCGGGTGGAACGAATTTTCCGACGCTGGGGCATCCCCTGCTTCAGCGACTATCGCCGGCCTATGACCAGCCATCCTGCAGCCGAAGCGATTACGGCGCTCCTCGGCGTCTTCCGCAGTCGCTGGAGCCATGAGTCCCTTTTCCGTCTCTTAAAAACGGACTTATTCCCCATCGGCCGCCACGATATCGACGATTTGGAAAATTACTGCCTGGCCTACGGCATCCAGGGGCGTCACTGGCTGAGCGGCAGTGAGTGGACCTACGGCCGCCGTCAGGACAGGACGGATTTTTACGATGAAGCCGAAGAAGCCCATCTGCAGCGCATCAACGCTATCCGCGCAAAAGTGCGGGACATCCTGCTGCCGTGCTGGCAGGACGCGCAGGCAACGCACAGTCTGCGCGAATGGTGCACGCTCCTCTACCGCTGGCTCTGTCAGCTCGGTGTGCCGGCCGCCCTGCGCCGCTGGCAGGACGAAGAAGAAGCGGAGGGCTTGACGGAAGAAGGGAAGGAACACGAACAGGTCTGGAAGCGCATCGGCAGCTTCCTCAACGAAGTCGTCAGCCTCTGCGGTGATGACGAGACGGATCTCGATGAATTTGCCAGCATTGTCGAAGACGGCCTGGCCAATCTGAAATTCAGCCTTATCCCGCCGACTCTGGACCACGTGACCTTGACGGCTGTCGAACGCGGCTATACGATGCAGGCGAAAGTTGTCTTCCTGTGCGGCGTCAATGACGGCATCTTCCCGCAGCACAGCAGTGAAGAAGGTCTCTTTAGCGACAAAGAACGGCACCGCCTGGCGGATCTGGGCATCGTCCTCGCGCCGGGAAGCCGTTTCCGTTCCTTCCAGGAACGCTTTTTGTTCTATCTGGCGGCGACCCGGGCCAGTGAACGTTTCATTCTTTCTTATGTCGTCGCCGACGATGACGGCAGTGCCCTGGAAAAAGCGTCGTGGATTCATCAGCTCTGCGACAAGGGCTATGTGACGGACATCAGCCGTAAAGAGGTGAAAGTGCGTCCCGGCGAAGAAGCGGATTATCTCCTCAGCCTGCCGGCCGCCCTCGATTATCTGCCGTCCCATCTGCGCCCGGCTGCTGACGGGGAACCGGTCGACGATATCTGGTGGGCACTCTATGACTGGGCCTGGCAGCACGGCTGGCGCAGTCAGGCCGTACGCCCCGTCCAGGGCCTCTTCCATACGAACCTGCCCGTGACGCTGCCGGAAAATCTCGTGCGCCGCCTCTTTGCCTCAGACGGCACGCTGCGCGGCTCGGTCACGAAATTCGAACAGTACCGCAGCTGTCCCTTCGCTTATTTTTCCCGCTACGGCCTCGGTTTGGAAGAACGGCCGCGCTATCAGTTCGCCGCGCCGGACCTGGGCATGCTCGTCCACGGTGCGCTGCGTATCATCGGCGAGAAACTGCTGCGGGAAAAGAAGCAGTGGCATGATATCCCTGACGAGGACGTGCCGGCCGTCTGCCGCCAGGCGACGGACGAACTGGCGCCGCAGGTCCAGCACGATATCCTCATGTCCAACGCTTATTTTGCCCAGATCAAGGAGCGCCTCATCCAGACCCTGACCCGGACTGTGCGCCGCCTCAGCGCTTTCAGCGCCGTCTCGGATTTCCACATGGAAGGCCTGGAAAAGGCTTTCGGCCGGCCCGGCAGCCCCTGGGAGGCCTTGCATTTCACCTTAAAGAACGGCCTTAATGTCGTCGTCACAGGCCAGATCGACCGCATCGACACCCTGCGCCAGGGCGACCGCAAATACGTGGTCATTATCGACTACAAATCGGGACGCAAGCAGCTCGACATCAGCCAGATCTTCACGGGCCTGGAACTGCAGCTTTTGACGTATATGTTCGTCGCCCTCATGAATATCGGCGGCGATGCCATCCCGGCGGCCGTCCTTTACTGCTATGTGCGCAACGACAAGGTGTCCCTGGAATACCGTGTCAGCGACGATGATAAGAAGAAGCTCTACGATGCCAAGAGCAAGCTGACGGGCTTCTACCTCGACGACGGCAAAGTCATGCAGGAACTCGACACGTCGATGCAGGGCTTTTCGGAATTCCTCAACCTGCGCCTGAAAAAGGACGGCAGCCTGAGCGACAGTTCGCACAGCGTCTACAGCGAAGCCGGCTGGAGCCATCTCCTCGACTGGGCGGCGCGGCAGATCCAGCAGATTGCCGGCCATATCGGCGACGGGGATATTTCCATCCAGCCTCTCCTCATGGGACGCCGGGCGCCCTGTACGTACTGCCCGTACCGCCCGGTCTGCCGCTTCGATACGTCCGTGCGCGGCAACACGTATGAAGTCGGCGGCAGGGAAGACAAAGAAGAAATGATCCGCAAGATTTTTGACCAAGGAGGGGATGAAGATGACCTGGACTAAAGAACAGCAGGCAGCCATCGACAGCCGGGGACAGACACTGCTCCTCTCGGCCGCCGCCGGCTCGGGGAAGACGGCGGTCCTCGTTGAACGCATCATCCGCCGCCTCCTGGACCGGGAGTACCCCATCGATATTACGGAACTCCTGGTCGTCACCTTCACCAAGGCCGCCGCTGCAGAAATGCGCGACCGCGTCGGCTCGGCCCTGATGCAGGCCCTCTCGGAGACGCAGGACCCGCGCATCGAACGGCAGCTGGCCCTTTTGCCGTCGGCCCATATTTCGACGCTCCACGCTTTCTGCCAGCATGTCATCCGCAAGTATTTCTACACCATTGATCTGGACCCGGCCTTTTCCATTGCCGGCGAAGAAGAACTGAACCTTCTGCGCCACCGCGTCCTGGAAGACGTCTTTTTATCGTATTATGAAGACGATGAAAAAGCGCCCCTCCTCTATCCCCTGGCCGATATGTTCGGCAGTGACCATGGCGACGACGTCCTCATGGATACGGTAAGCCGCATGTATACCTATGCCCGCAGCCTGGCCTGGCCGGAACACTGGCTGCAGGAAGCGGCCAAGGCTTATGAAGTCGCGCCCGATGCGGATATCGATGAGATGGTCTGGTCCGGCCCCGTCAAGGAGGCCGTGCGCCGCAGTCTGGAAGAAGATGTGCGCCTCTATGAAGGGGCACTGTACCATTTGCGCCAGCGCGAAGAATTTGCTTCGGCCTGCGACCAGTTCACGGCAGAAGCAGCCGCTCTCAAGCGGGCCGCGGCGGCCTCGACCTGGCATGACCTGGACCGCTTCGTCCGGGCCATTGAATTCCCGCGCCTGAAGGCCCTGCGGAAATTATCCGATGACGATAAGGCCGTCTGGGAACGGTGCAAGAAAGTGCGGGACGATGTCAAGAAAGACATTACTAAGAACCTGCAGCCCGTCTATTTTTCCGCGTCGCCTGAAGAATGGCTCGCCGGCATGCGGGCCATGCAGCCCGTCATGAAAGGCCTCGTGGCCCTGACTCTGGACTTTGCCAAGGCCTATGCGGCGGCAAAGAAGGAAAAGGGCTGGCTTGATTTCAGCGACTTGGAACACTTCTGTCTGCAGATCCTCCTCGGTGATGACGCGACGCCGGAAAAGCCGACGCGCTCGGCAGCGGCGGAAGAACTGCGCAGCCAGTATGAAGAAGTCCTGATTGACGAATATCAGGATACGAACGGCGTACAGGAACTGATTACGCGTCTCGTCTCGTCTGACGACAACCGCTTCATGGTCGGCGACATCAAGCAGAGCATCTACCGCTTCCGCCTGGCAGATCCGACGCTCTTTTTGGAAAAATATCAGTCCTTCAGCCGCGAAGAAAAAGCGACGCAGCGCTGCATCGACCTGGGCCGGAACTTCCGCAGCGTGCCGGTCATCCTGGACGCCGTGAATGCTGTCTTTGCGCAGGCCATGACCCAGGAAGCGACGGGCATGGACTACGGCGAACGGGAAAAACTCTACGCCGGTCGGGAGACACCGACAGATGAACGCTGGCTCGGCGGCCCGGTGGAAGTCGACGTCGTGGCCACGCCCGGTGATGACCAGGACGACGATGGCAGCACGGCCTTTGAAAAGGAAAGCCGCTTCATTGCCGACCGCATCCGCAGGCTCCTCGAAAGCGGCCGCATGGCAGCCCGTAAAGATGGTACCCTGGAACCTTTGTCGTACCGCCATATCGTCATTCTCCTGCGTTCCATGGCCGGCAAGGCGGACGTCCTCATCCAGGCCCTGCAGGAAGGAGGCATCCCGGCCTATGCCGAACAGAGCGGCGGCTATTTCGCAGCTGTCGAAGTACAGATTATGCTCGCCCTCTTGCGCTGCATCGACAACCCGGAACAGGACCTGCCCATGGCGGCAGTCCTGCGCTCGCCCATCGTCGGCCTCGATGAAGCGGCCCTCTCTGAAGTCCGCCTGGCTGGCGACGGCACGCTCTATCAGAATCTGCCCGTCTTTGCCGTGACGCTTCCGGAAGGACAGCTCCAGGACGATATCCTGGCCTTCCTCGACCATCTCGATGCATGGCGGACCTTCAGCCGCCGTCACGGCGTGGCTGAACTGCTGCAGCGTCTTTATGATGATACGGCCTACGTGGATTTCGTTGGCGCCATGCCCGGCGGCGACGTGCGCCAGGCCAACCTGAAGGCCCTTTACGACCGGGCGCAGCAGTATGAAGATGCGGGTTTCCGCGGCCTTTTCCGCTATTTGCAGCTCATGGACAAGATGAAAGACGACGGCCTGGATCTGGCACCGGCGAAAGTCGTCAGCGAAAAGGAAGACGTCGTGCGCATCATGAGTATTCACAAGAGCAAAGGCCTGGAATTTCCCGTCGTCTTCGTCGCTGATATGGGAAAAGCCTTTAACCGGCGTGATACGCAGGACCAGATTCTCTTTCACAACCGCCTGGGCATCGGCCTCAAGCAGTACGACCCGCAGTGGCGCATGTCCTATCCGACTCTCATCTGGAGCGGCATTGCCGCCCAGCTCCGCTGGGAAGGGACGGCCGAAGAAGAACGCGTCCTCTACGTCGCCATGACCCGCGCCCGGGACCAGCTCATCCTGACAGGCCACAGTAGTCATCCTGACCGCGACTGGCAGCGCTGGACGAGCCGCCTCGACCCGACGCAGGCCAAGTCTTATTTTGACTGGCTTATGCCCGTCGTCCTCAATGCTTTCGGCAGCCGGGCCGGCGTCGACTATGCCCGATCCGGTGCGTCCTGGCAGGATGACCTTTGGCATCTCTCTCTCTGCCTGCCGCCGTCAGCGGCCCCTTCGGACGAAAACCTGCAGGCTGCGGACTCACGGCTGGAAGCCCTGCGCCGCGGCGACCTTACGGAAACGCCTGTGCCGCAATGGCTGGATGAACGCCTTTCCTGGCAGTATGCCTGGCCCCAGGCCGTCCGTACGGCAGCGAAGTTCTCCGTTTCGGAAGTCAAGCGCCGCTATCATGAACTGCACAGTGAGGAACTGCAGGAAGAACGGTCCCTGGCCTCCGTGCCGGCCGCTGCAGTGCCGCCCGGAGACGGTGAGTCCGACGTTTTTGACGAGCTGCCGCCGTGGCTTTCCGAAGAGGAAGAGAAGGTCAGCGGTGCCCAGCGGGGGACAGCCCTGCACAAGGCCCTGCAGTATATTACGCCGTCGACGGACCAGACGGCAGGCTCCCTGCACTGCGAATTGGAGGCTTTTGTCCGTCAGGGCCTGCTGAGCAAAGAAGAAGCGGCGCTGGTCTATGTCCCGGTGCTGGTGAATTTCTGCCGTTCTGACCTGGGACAGCGCATGGCCGTATCACCGGAAATCCACCGTGAATATCCCTTTACGGTCCTCCTGCCGGGCGGTTCGCCCCTGCCGGCTGTTGAAAAAGGGGAGGAAATCCTCATCCAGGGGGTCATCGACTGCCTTTTCCGGGAGGACGATGCCTGGATTCTCGTCGACTACAAGTCGGACCGTCTGGAAACAGAAAAAGCTTTTCGCAGCCGCTATGCCGTCCAGCTGGATTTGTACCGGCGCGCGGTGGAACAGATTACGCAGCGGCCTGTTGCAGAAACATATATTTACAGTCTTCATTTACAAAAAGCGATTCCGCTTTAAGGAGGTTTTTACATGGGTGTTTTTGATGTTGTCGGCCCCGTCATGATCGGTCCTTCCAGTTCCCATACGGCCGGCGCCGCCCGCATCGGCCTGATGGCCCGGGAGATACTGAAGGATGAGCCGAAAAAGGCCGTCATTACTGTTTACGGCTCTTTTGCCAAGACCTATAAAGGCCACGGTACGGACCGGGCCCTCGTCGCCGGCCTGCTCGGCTTTTCTGCCGACGACGTCCGCCTGCGCACGTCCTTTGCCATTGCTAAAGAAAAAGGCCTCGCCATCGAGTTTCACCGTTCCGACGAAGAAGTGGACCATCCCAATACGGTGCGCATTGCCATGAGCGGCGCTTCGGGCCGTCAGATGGAGGTCCTTGGCGTCTCTTTGGGCGGCGGCAAAATCGAGATTCGTGAAATCAACGGTGCTGAAGTCGCCCTCAACGGCGAAGAGCACACGCTGATTACAGTCCATAAAGACCAGCCGGGCATCATCGCCCAGGCGACGACGGTCCTGGCTATCGGCCATATCAATGTCTCGAATATGCGTGTTTTCCGCAGTGCCAAGAACGAAACAGCCGTCATGATTGTCTGCACGGACAGCCCGGTGCCGCAGGAAATCGTCCATATGATCCAGAATATTACGGCTATTGAAAGTGTCGTCACGCTGCTGCCGCTGTAGGAGGTCTTGTATGTATAAATATGAATATAAAACGCTGCACGAACTGCTCGCGCTGGCGGAAAAAGAAAAGACGACCCTGGCGGACATCGTCGTGCGCCATGAAATAGAGTCGTCGGAAGAAATCGAAGAAAAAGTCCGGGCCGTCATGGCCAGCCGTCTCGATGTCTTTCGGGAATCCATCGAAGCAGGCCTGCAGGACCCGGGTAAATCCGTGAGCGGCCTCGTCGGCGGCGACGCTCACAAACTGTCCCAAGGGACACCGACGCTTCTCGGCCCTTTGGCCCATAAAGCAGCGGTCTATGCCCTGGCTGTCAGTGAAGCCAATGCCAAGATGTTTAAGATCGTCGCCTGCCCGACAGCCGGTTCGTGCGGTATCGTGCCGGCCGTCATGACCGCGGTGGCCGAAGAATTGAAAGTTCCCCGCAGGAATATGGTCGATGCCCTCTTTACGGCAGCCGGCATCGGTGCCGTCGTGGCCCGCAATGCCTCCGTTGCCGGCGCTGTCGGCGGCTGCCAGGCCGAATGCGGTACGGCGGCAGCCATG
>URLP01000079.1 GCA_900548635.1 uncultured Megasphaera sp. | reverse complement strand
ACCGCCATTCATCCCCCACCTAAGAGGTGGGAGTCTTCTGGCGGGAAAAGATAAAATAATTGCATTATATTAGACTAATAATATCTTATATATTTTGCATAAAAAATATAGATTTGGCCGTTGTTATATAAGAATCGAAAATTAGTGCATTCTATATTGAAATAATGTTCAAGATGCTGTATGATGAGAACGCAGAAAGTCCTCTATGCAGGCAGCGAAAGAAAATACCTATGTGATTGACGAAAGGAGCAATGTTATTATGCAAGACAAGCAGTATGTAATGGCCCTCGACGCCGGCACGACGAGCAACCGCGCTATTATTTTTGACAATGAATCACACATCGTCAGTGTCAGCCAGAAGGAATTCACCCAGTACTTCCCGAAACCGGGCTGGGTAGAACACGACGCCAATGAAATCTTCCACACCATGGTCGAAGTCATGCGCGAAGCTCTGGAACAGTCGAACCTGTCGGCTAACGAAATTTCCGCCATCGGTATTACGAACCAGCGTGAAACGGCGGTCGTTTGGGACAAAGAAACGGGCGAACCGGTCTACAACGCCATCGTCTGGCAGTCCCGCCAGACCGCAGGCATCTGCGAAGACCTGAAAGCCCGCGGCTTAGTCGATGAATTCAAAGAAAAGACGGGCCTCCTCATCGATGCCTATTTCTCGGGTACGAAGATCAAATGGATCCTGGACAACGTCGAAGGCGCCCGGGAAAAAGCCGAAAAAGGGCAGCTCCTCTTCGGGACCATCGACTGCTGGCTCGTTTGGAAACTGACAGGCGGCCAGGTCCACATTACAGACTACTCGAATGCCTCCCGTACACTTATGTTCAATATCAAAGAACTGAAATGGGATGACCAGCTTCTTGAATATTTAACCGTTCCAAAATCCATGCTTCCGGAAGTCCATCCTTCCAGTGAAGTCTACGGTGTCACGGATCCGTCCATCCTGGGCAGCATGGTCAACATCGCCGGTATCGCCGGGGACCAGCAGGCCGCTCTCTTCGGTCAGACCTGCTTCAAACCGGGCATGGCCAAGAACACCTACGGCACGGGCTGCTTCATGCTGATGAACACGGGCACGACGCCGATCCCCTCCAAGAACGGCCTGGTTACGACCATCGCCTGGGGCCTGGACGGCAAAGTCGAATATGCCCTCGAAGGTTCCATCTTCGTCGCCGGTTCGGCCATCCAGTGGCTCCGCGACGGCCTGCGCCTCATCGATACGGCTCCTGATTCGGAATGGGTCGCCAAACGCGTCCCCGATTCGGACGGCGTCTATGTCGTACCGGCCTTCGTCGGCCTCGGTGCTCCCTACTGGGATATGGATGCCCGCGGCCTGATTATCGGCATCACGCGCGGCACGAAGAAGTCCCACATCGTCCGGGCTACGCTCGATTCCATGGCCTACCAGACGAAAGACGTCCTCGGCGCTATGGAAGCGGACTCGGGCATCAAGCTCTCGGCCCTCAAAGTCGACGGCGGTGCCGTTGCCAACAACATGCTCATGCAGTTCCAGGCCGATATCCTCGGCGTTCCTGTCGACCGCCCGCAGGTCATTGAAACGACGGCCCTCGGCGCTGCTTATCTGGCAGGTCTCGCTGTCGGCGTTTGGGATTCCAAAGAAGAACTCGTTTCGAGCTGGAAACTCCAGCATCGTTTCGAACCGACCATGGATCCTGAAAAAGCAGCAGGTTATTACAAAGGCTGGCGCAAAGCGGTCAAACATGCAATGCACTGGCTCAGCGACGAAGACTAAGAGAGTGAGGCATGCATCATGATATACGACAATTTATTAGGTGAATTTATGGGAACGATGGTCCTCATCGTTTTCGGGGCCGGCGTCTGCGCCTGCAATACGCTGGCAAAATCGAAAGGCCAGAACGGCGGCTGGATTTGCATCACTGCCGCATGGGGTTTTGCCGTAACCCTCGGCGTTTATACGGCAACGACCTTAGGTGCGCCCCAGGGCGACCTCAACCCGGCCGTAACCCTCGGCAAGACGATGATCGGCATCTATACGGTACCGCAGTTCTTCATGACCTCCATCGCCCAGATCCTGGGCGGCATCTTAGGGGCAGCCATCGTCTGGCTGGCATACCTGCCGCACTGGGCGGAAACGGATGACAAAGCGGGCAAGCTCTGTATCTTCTGCACGGCTCCGGCCATCCGCAACTATCCGGCCAACTTCCTTTGCGAATTCATTGCCACCTTTTTCCTGATGTTCGTCATCTGGATGATTTTCTCCAATAAAGTCGGTGCCATTCCTCCCGGAGTCGGCCCGTACATCGTCGGCATCCTCATCTGGGCTCTGGGCATGAGCCTTGGCGGGCCCACAGGCTACGCCATGAACCCGGCCCGAGACCTGGGTCCGCGTATTGCCCACGCCATCCTGCCGATTGCCGGCAAAGGCGGTTCGGACTGGTCCTACGCCTGGGTCCCGGTCTTCGGACCGCTGGCAGGCGCCTTCGCAGCCTACGTCGTCGCGGCGGCATTGAATGTGTTCTAAAATCGTAGTTTGTAGTTTGTAGTTTGTAGTGGGATTGTGCATGAGGGCGGCAGTCTTCATGCGACAATCCCATCCCTTTTACCTAAATGTGAAAATTTGTAAAAATTATATTGCAAATATTTTCACAAACCGATATAATAAGACCATCAAAGAGTGATTCTGGTATTTTCAGAGAAAGAGGTTGTGAACATGACAAAACAAGCAGATGTCGTCGTAATTGGCGGCGGTATTACCGGCACAGCCGTTTTGCACGAATTGTCCAAGTATAATCTTCGTGCAGTCCTGGTTGAACAGGAACCGGAACTGGCTGCCGGCACGACGAAGGCCAACAGTGCCATCCTTCACGCAGGCTTCGATGCACCTACAGGCAGCATGAAGGCGCGCATGAATGTCGCAGGCAATGCAATGTATCATGATTTGAAAGATGAATTGGATCTGGACATCCGCTGGTCCGGCTCGTATGTCGCAGCTCTTGACGATGAACAGATGGCAGTCCTTCAGGAACTCCTCGAACGGGGCAAAGCCAACGGCGTTCCGGGACTGAAAATTGTCAGCGGTGACGAAATGCGTAAAGAAGAACCGAACGTCAGCAAAGACATCAAAGGTGCCCTCTGGGCTCCGACGGCCGGCATCTGTTGGCCCTTCGGCCTGGCCCTGGCTTTTGCCGAAAACGCTGTCATCAACGGTGCGGAAGTCATCCGCGAATGCCAGGTCACGGGTATTACCGTCGAAAACGGTGCTGTCAAAGCCGTCGAAACAGATAAAGGCACGATCGAAACGAAATATGTCATCAACGCTGCCGGCGTCCACGCCGACGAAATCAGCCGCCTCGCCGGAGACGACAGCTTCCAGATCCATCCGCGCCGCGGCGAATACATCCTCTTCGATAAGACGGCCCAGAAAAATCTCGTTTACTCGCCGATTTTCCCGACACCGACGAAAATGGGCAAAGGCATCCTGGTCTGTGCCACGACGCACGGCAACGTCTTCGTCGGCCCGAACGCCCAGGATATGCCGGATGAAGAAAAAGACGACACGGCTGTCACCATTCCGGGCATGGACGAAATCCTCGATAAAGCCCGCCGTTTAGTCCCGAACATCCCTGTGGGTGCGACGATTACAGAATTCGCCGGCGTCCGCGCCGTCTCGAGCACGGGTGACTTCATCCTCGGCCCGTCGCAGCAGACGAAGGGCCTCATCCAGGCCGCCGGCATCCAGTCGCCGGGCCTGACCTCGGCGCCGGCTATCGCTAAGTACCTCGTCGACGGCATCGTTGCCGAAACGGGTGCTGCCGCCAAGACGGACTACAAGAAAGGCCGTCCGGCACAGCCCTGCTTCCGCATGCTCTCAACGAACGACCAGAAAGCCCTCATCGCCAAAGATCCCCGCTACGGCCGCGTCATCTGCCGCTGCGAAACGATTACGGAAGGCGAAATCGTCGATGCCATCCATCGTCCTGTCGGCGCCCGCACCGTCGACGGCGTCAAACGCCGCACGCGTGCCGGCATGGGCCGCTGCCAGGGCGGCTTCTGCGGTCCCCGTGTCACACAGATTTTGTCTCGTGAATTGAACATCCCCGTTACGGAAGTACGGAAAGAAATGCGTAATTCTTACATGTTCTACAACAAAGAAAGCGGAGGTAAAGCATAATGGGTGAACAACTTTATGATATTATCATCGTTGGCGGCGGCCCGGCAGGCTTATCCGCTGCTTACAGCGCCTGGCAGAACGGCGCAAAAAAAATCCTCGTCCTCGAACGTGACCGCGAAGCCGGCGGCATCCTGCAGCAGTGCATCCACAACGGCTTCGGCCTTCATCACTTCAAAGAAGAACTGACGGGCCCGGGCTACGCACAGCGTTGCTATGATTTAGTCAAAGATAAACCGGAAGTCGAAATCCTCGTCGATACGATGGTCCTCAGCGTCAATCAGGATAAGACCGTCACGGCGGTCAGCCCGAAACACGGCCTGATGCGCCTCAAAGGCAAGACCATCATCCTCACCATGGGCTGCCGTGAACGTACGCGCGGCGCCATCCGCATCCCGGGCTACCGTCCGGCCGGCGTCTTTACAGCCGGTGCGGCACAGCGCATGGTCAACATGGAAGGCTATCTGCCGGGCAAGAAGATCGTCATCCTCGGCAGCGGCGACATCGGCCTGATTATGGCCCGCCGTATGACCCTTGAAGGCTGCAAAGTCCAGGCAGTCCTGGAAATCTGCCCCTTCTCGAACGGCCTGACCCGTAATATGGTACAATGTTTATACGACTATGATATCCCTCTCTATCTGTCGCATACGATTACGGCCATCCACGGCAAAGACCGCGTCAACGGCATTACAGCTGCGAAAGTCGATGACCATATGAAACCGATTCCGGGCACGGAATTCGATATCGACTGCGATACGCTGCTCCTCTCTGTCGGCCTGATCCCGGAAAACGAACTGTCCCGCGGTTTGGGACTGGCTATCCATCCCCTGACCAACGGTCCGATTGTCGACCAGCACCGTGAAACGAGCATCCCCGGCATCTTCGCCGCCGGCAACGTCGTCCACGTCCACGACCTGGTAGACTTCGTTTCGGAAGAAGCCGAAATCGCCGGTAAATACGCGGCCCTGAAAGCACAGGAACAGCTGCCGGAAGAAATCGCCGATGTCAAAGTCGATGCCATCGATGAAGTACGCACGTGCGTACCGCAGCACGTCCGCGCTACGGCTGACGGTGAAACGATCCGCCTCTTCATGCGCGTCCGCAAGCCGATGAAGAAAGTCCGCCTCACCGTCAAGAGCGGTGACGATACGCTGCTGACGAAAGTCCTCCCTGTCGCCAAACCGAGTGAAATGATCGCCGTCAACGTACCGGCTGACAAAGCCAAAGGCCATCATGCGGATTGGACCGTTTCCGTAAAGGAGGAAGCATAACATGAGTGTCGAAACGAAACAACTGAACTGCATCAACTGCCCGCTGGGCTGCCTGCTTACGGTTACCCTGGAAGACGGGAAAGTAACGAAGGTAACGGGCAATACGTGCCCGCGCGGTGAAAAATATGCCCATCAGGAACTGACAGACCCGCAGCGCATGCTGACCTCGACAGTCCGCATCGAAGGCGGCGAACTGCCGCTCCTGCCGGTCGTCTCCAAGACGACCCTGCCGAAGGGCAAAATCCTCGACTGTGCCGCTGCCCTGCGCAGCGTCTGCGTCAAGGCACCGGTCAAAACCGGTGACGTCATCGTCAAAGATATCTTAGGTCTCGGCGTCGACATCGTCGCCAGCCGCGATATGGGAAAAGAATAAGATGAAAAAAGGGGCTGCCGCAAATGCGGCAGCCCCTTTCATGGTATTGGTTGGTTTATTCACTTATTTAATTTTCTGCTGGATGAAGCCCGGTGTGGTGAGGTAGCGGTCGCCGTTGTCCGGGAGGAAGGCGACGATGGTCTTGCCGGCGTTTTCCGGACGTTTTGCGACTTCAGAAGCTGCGTAGAGAGCAGCGCCGCCGGAGATGCCGATGAGGAGGCCTTCGGCTTCGGTGAATTTCTGAGCCGTTTCATAAGCCTGTTCCGTCGTGACCGTGAAGACTTCGTCGTAGATCTTCGTGTCGAGCGTTTCCGGAACGAAGTTGGCGCCGATGCCCTGGAGTTTATGCGGGCCTGCATGGCCTTCAGAGAGGAGCGGCGAATCTTTCGGTTCGATAGCGATGATCTTGACGGACGGTTTCTTTTCTTTCAAGTACTGGCCGACGCCGGAGAGCGTGCCGCCTGTGCCGACGCCTGCGAGGAAGATGTCGACAGCGCCGTCTGTATCTTCATAGATTTCCGGGCCTGTCGTCAGGCGATGGATTTCCGGATTGACAGGGTTCGTGAACTGGCCGGGAATGAAGGAATCCGGGATTTCTTTGGCGAGTTCGTTGGCTTTGTCGACAGCCCCTTTCATGCCTGTCTTGCCCGGTGTGAGGACGATTTCAGCGCCGTAAGCGGAAATCAGGTTGCGGCGTTCGACGGACATCGTTTCCGGCATCGTGAAGATGGCGCGGTAGCCTTTGGCAGCAGCGACAGCAGCCAGGCCGATGCCTGTATTGCCGCTCGTCGGTTCGATGATGACGGAGCCTTTTTTGAGGATGCCTTTCTTTTCAGCGTCTTCAATCATGGCTTTGGCGATACGGTCTTTTGCGGAACCAGCCGGGTTGAAAGCGTCGAGTTTGACCAAGAGGTTGGCCGAGACGCCGGCAGCGGCGTTGTAGCGTTCCGGTTTCAGTAAAGGTGTGTTGCCGATCAACTGTAACATAGATGTGTAGACTTTGCTCATGAGAAATCTCTCCTTTTCCTATGATTCATCCCCCGATGAATGCAAAAATATATTAAGTATGCTAAGGTATACCGTATTGGTATAGATTTTATGTACACCTATACGGAAGTTTCTTTTTCCTATATAGGGTGACAACGAAGTTAATTATTTTACAGGCCGCATCTTGCCGGTGCAGCGTTCATCGTGCTCCTGGTCCATGAGCTCCACGCGGTGCTGCAGGAGCGCTACCTGATGCTGCAGGGCCATGATCTGATCTTCGATGGGATCAGGCAGGCGGTTGTGGTTGAGGTCGACGTCGCGTTCGCTGTGGCTGGCCTTGAGGCGCTTGCCTTTCTGGACGACGACGCGGCCTGGGATGCCGACGACTGTCGAGTACGGCGGCACTTCCTTGAGGACGACGGAGCCGGCGCCGATTTTTGCGCCTTCGCCGACCGTGAAGGAACCGAGGACCTTGGCGCCGCAGGCGACGACAACGTAGTCGCCGATGGTCGGATGGCGCTTGCCTTTTTCCTTTCCTGTGCCGCCGAGGGTGACACCCTGGTAGAGGGAAACATTGTTGCCGATGACCGTCGTTTCGCCGATGACGATGCCCATGCCGTGGTCGATGAAGAGGCCTTCACCGATTTGGGCGCCGGGATGGATTTCGATGCCCGTGAAGAAGCGGGAAATCGTGGAAATGAGGCGGGCCGTGACGAACCACTGATGCTTGTAGAAAAAGTGGGCCAGGCGATGGGCCCAGATGGCATGAAGGCCGGAATAGCAAAGCAAGACTTCCAGCGTGTTCTTAGCGGCTGGATCGCGGTCTTTGATGACGCGAATGTCGTTGCGAAGTGATTTGAACATGGCTTAGCGCCCTCCTGTACGTAAAAAGTAAATAAAAAAAGACCATCCGTCAACAGAGACGGTGGTCCGTGGTTCCACTCTGATTGCAGTACGATGACTGCCACTCAATACCCGTAACGGCGGCAACCGGGACAACCTACTCTGATTCAATCATCCTGCTCCCAAAGGCATTCCATCACATTCAACTTCGCCGGGGCTTTCAGCCGCTGACCCTGGTCTCTGTACCGTTATCCTGTGTGTACTTGTTTTGGTCATTGCATTTTTGTTTTCGTGTTGAACACATGATAACCCTTTGCCTGCCGTTTGTCAATAGAAAAAACGTAAAAAGATGACAATTTTGGTGTTTTATTAAAAATGGCTTTTTTCATATATATCTATATATAGGAGAAAGGGGAAGAACCCGGGATGAGCCTGCTCAGTTTGGAAAAACATACTATATTTTTGATTAAATAAGTCTGGATACAATATCCATGTTTTTGCTAAAGGCTATGTCACAACAAACAGTTGATAAATAGCCATTTTTATAGGGGAGTATCAGA
>URLP01000078.1 GCA_900548635.1 uncultured Megasphaera sp. | reverse complement strand
AAACGCCGAAAGTACTTGGGGGGAGGCCCCCTGGGAGGATAGGAAGCCGCTGATTAAAGAAAACAAAGAAGCACTGGAGAAATCCAGTGCTTCTTTGCGTTTGGCGTGGGTCGTAGGGGCCGCCGGTATGGACACCCCTACGATGGCGCTATAGGCGCCCATTCGATGAACGACGAACGACCTACGATGAACGATTTTCCGAACTGCGGACGGCCGACTGCGGACTGCGGCGTTGACAGACGCCTGTTTCTCACAATACGGATTGACTTTTCTTATTGTGAAAGTTATAATATACATAAAGAATAAAAGCAAGGACAAAGATGTCTTATGAGTGAACACCGTGCCCTTGCTATTTTTTTACTCTTTATAAAACTCTAACGGAAAGGATGGATGGTTATGTTTTCACGAACCTTGTTGGGAATGAGATGGGGCGACTTATCGGAAGATACGCGCCAGATGTTGTTGGACCGTGCGGATATTGATGGTTTTAACGGTGCCGATGGAGACCGTTACAGCCGAGGGACACTCCACTTCCGAAATACCCTGATGGGAATCCAGGCTTCGGTGGAAACAGACCGTTTTTCCGGAGACATGGGGAACGGCGGCATCTTCATCGATGACGATGCCGTCATTTCTCGGATTTAACGCTTTCCTTATTTAAAAATGAATACTTTGCACAAGCCGATGATGATGAAAGCGGCGACGATGCAGACACTGATAACCCGAGTCTTGGTAAAGATTTTCGGGTTATTTTGTATATTTTTGGGCGGCTGCGGCGGCGGGACTTCCTGCTTCGTGCCGCAGATCGGGCACATGAGGACGCCGTCGCGCAGTTCCGTACCGCATTTTGGACAAATCATGAGACTCAACTCCTTTTCTCTCCTTATTATACTATATTTTTAGAGAAAAAAGCCTGAGAAACCTTGTGTAAATCAGGAAAATAGCATACAATTTTACTTATCTGCTGTTTTTGATTTAAGAGAAAAGGAGTACAGCCTTGAAGAGAAAAATTGGCTTAAGTTCACAGATTTTAATCGGCCTGGTCCTCGGTGCCCTCGTCGGTTATTTCTTTCCTGATTTCGGCGATAAGCTGAAACCTTTCGGCGACGTCTTCCTGCGCATGATTAAGATGATCGTCGTTCCCTTGATTTTCAGTACCCTCGTCATGGGCATTGCCGGTACGGGTGATTTCAAGAAACTCGGCCGCCTCGGCGGCAAGGCTATCGTCTGGTTTGAGTTCGCGACGACCATTGCCCTGGCCATCGGTCTTTTGGTCATGAATATTACGGAACCGGGCCTCGGCGTCACCTTGGCGGCTTCGGCCAGCGATGCGTCCAATGCAGCCGCTGCCAGTCAGCACAGCGTCGACCTCGTCGACTATGCTATCCACATTGTGCCGACGAACATCGTCGATGCTATGGCCCGTCAGGACATGCTGCAAATCATCTTCTTCTCCTGCTTCTTCGGCGTTGCCGTCGCCCATATCGGCGGCAAAGGGGAAACGATTGTCGATATCTGCCAGAGTGTTGCCGAAGCGATGTTCAAAGTCACGGGCTATGTCATGCACTTCGCTCCCATCGGCGTCTTCGCGATGATTGCCTATACCGTCGGCAGCTACGGCATTGCCATGCTCATTCCCCTGGGCAAGCTGATTGTTGCCGTGGCCGGGGCGACAGCACTTTTCATCTGCATCGTCGCGACCATTGCTACCTTGTTTACGGGCATCAACTTTTTCCATGTCATCCGCGCCCTGAAAGATATCCTCATCCTGGCCTTTTCTACGGCCAGCAGTGAAGCGGCCCTGCCCGGTGCCATGAAGCGCCTGGAAGCTTTAGGTGTACCGAAAGCGATTGTTACCTTTGTCATGCCGACGGGCTACTCCTTCAACCTCGACGGCTCGACGCTTTACAGTTCGGCGGGCATCCTCTTCATCGCCCAGCTCTACGGCATCCAGATGCCTATTGAGCAGCAGCTCCTGGTCATGGTCACGCTTATGCTTTCGACCAAGGGCATCGCCGGCGTCCCCGGTGCAGGCATCATCGTCGTCGCCGCTACGGCAGCCGCTTTCAACCTGCCGACAGAAGGCGTGGCCATCCTTCTCGGCATCGACCGTCTCCTGGACATGATCCGCACGATCTGCAATGTCTGCGGCAACTGCATGGCCACGGTCGTCGTCGCCTGCTGGGAAAAGGATTTGAATAAAGCCGTATTCAATGAAAAGTACCATGCGTTTATCCATGGAAAAACTGAATAGAAATTCGCAATACTAGACCAAATCTGTTATAATAAGAAATGTAAATAAGTGCTCCACAAGGGTCTGCCTGACGGAAAACTTTATCAATGAGCAGCCGTGCTCGCCTGCAAAGAACAGACTGCGCAGACGAGGCGAAGGCACAGTATTGACGAAATGATTAGGCTGTTGCATGAAGGTTTTCCGCCGCATGCAGCAGCCTTTTTGTTGTATCGGAAAACAGGAGGTAATACTATGGATACACGCGTCGCTTTAATCGGCATTATCGTCGGCAATCGCCAGGAATCGCCGAAACTCAATGAAATCCTGCATGAATATGGTGAATATATCGTCGGCCGCATGGGCGTGCCTTATAAGGAAAAGGATATCAACGTCATCAGCCTCATCGTCGATGCACCGCAGGATGCCATCAGTGCGCTGTCAGGCAAACTGGGCATGCTGCCGGATGTCAGCACGAAGACGATTTATCCGCCCATGCCGCAGTAGGAGGGCTTATGCTGAAAATTGCGATTTACGGCAAAGGCGGTATCGGCAAGTCGACGATTACGAGCAACCTCGCCGCTGCTTTTGCTTATTTAGGTAAAAAAGTCATTCAGATCGGCTGTGATCCCAAGGCCGATTCGACGTTCAATCTCCTCGGCGGTAAGCCTGTGCAGCCAGTCATGAATTACCTGCGCGAGCACGACGACGACCCGGAAAGCATCGAAGAAATTTCCCGCATCGGCTACGGCGGCATCCTCTGCATCGAAACGGGCGGACCGACGCCGGGCCTGGGCTGTGCCGGCCGGGGCATCATTGCGACCTTCTCCCTCTTGGAAGATCTTGGTTTATTTGAAAAATACAATCCCGATGTCGTCTTGTATGATGTTTTGGGCGACGTCGTCTGCGGCGGCTTTGCCGCACCGATCCGCGAAGGCTATGCCGAAGAGGTACTGATTGTCACGTCCGGCGAAAAGATGGCCCTCTATGCGGCGAACAACATCAATACGGCCGTCTCCAACTTCGCCGACCGCAGTTACGCGAAAGTCCGGGGCATCGTCCTCAACCGTCGCAATGTGCCTGATGAGGAAGCGAAAGTGAAGGCCTTTGCCGATAAAGCCTGTCTTGACATCGTTGGCGACATTCCCCGCAGCGATGATATCAATCGATTTGAAGAACTGGGTCAGACGGTTATCGAAGGCAATCCGGACCTGCCAATCAGTCACATTTTCCTCGACCTGGCCCGGAAATTATCAGCAGATAAGGAATGATTATGGAAGAACGAAAACCCTATGCCATTACGGTGCAGGACTTAGTCGAACGCGGCCGTGACAACATCCCGGCCGAGCTCATTACGTCGACGCACCTCATCTACAATTCACCGGCCGCACTGGCCTTTAACTCGCCCGGTGCCCAGGGCTTCGGCGTAAAAAGGGCCGGCCTGGCCATTCCCGGTTCCGTCATGCTCCTTGTCGGACCGGGCTGCTGCGGCCGCAATACGACGATCCTCAGTGAAATGGGCGGCTACAGCGATCGTTTCTTCTTTTACATCATGGATGAAACGGATATCGTCACAGGCCGTCATTTGAAGAAAATCCCTCAGGCCGTTGAAGAAGTTATCGAAGCCCTGCCGCAGCCGCCATCGATGGTCATGATCTGCATGACCTGCGTCGATGCGCTCCTGGGGACGGATATGGAACGGGTCTGCCGCAAAGCGGAAAAAGCCGTCGGCCTGCCCGTCGTGCCCTGCTACATGTACGCCCTGACCCGTGAAGGACGCAAGCCGCCTATGGTCGACGTGCGCCGTGCTGTCTATTCCCTTTTGGAAAAGCTGCCGCGCCATCGCCGTACGGTCAATCTCTTAGGCTACTTCGCGCCCCTTCAGGACGACTGCGAGCTCTACGACCTGCTGCGGGCCATGGGCTTCAAAGAGATCAATGAAATTTCACGCTGTCCCGACTTTGCCGCCTACAAGGCCATGTCGCAGGCGAACTTCAACCTCATCCTCAATCCGGAATCACGCCTGGCCGCACAGGATATGGAAAAGCGCCTGGGTATCCCGAGTATCGAAATCACGCGCCTCTACCAGGTGGCTCAGATCCACAAACAGTACCAGGCCCTGGCCAAAGTCCTGGGAGCAGATATCGATGATACGCCCTGGCAGGAAAAGGCCCAGGCCACGGTAGCAGCGATGCGGGAAAAATATGCCGGCACGACTGTGGCCATCGGTGAAATGCAGGACGGCAATGCCTTTGAAATGGCCCTGGCCTTGACGCGCTACGGTTTCGTCGTCCGCGAAATCTACGCCAACCTCGGACCGGACGATTTCGTCTATCTGCGCCATCTGGCCGTCCTCAGCCCGGAAACGGAGGTCTATTCCAATTTGTCGCCGTCCATGCTCTACTATGAAGGCACGGACCATGCCGTGGATATCACCATCGGCAAGGATGCGGCTTATTATCACGACGGCGCGGCTCACGTCCATTGGGACCAGGACATCCAGCCCTTTGGCTATGCCGGGGTTATCGCCCTCTTAGAGGCTATGGATCAGGCCCTTGCGGAAAGGAAGAAAGCATGAAAGGTTTATGGAAATACATTTCGCCCTTTGCTCCGGATCAGTCCGGTGCGGCAGCCGTCCTCTACGGGCTGAACGGCATCGTCGTCATCTGTGATGCCGGCGGCTGTGCCGGCAATATCTGCGGCTTCGACGAACCGCGCTGGTTCAGCGGCAAAAAGAGCGCCGTCTTCAGTGCAGGCCTGCGCGACATGGATGCTATCCTCGGCCGTGACGACCGCCTGGTGGCTAAGCTCTGCGACGCGGCGGCGACGATTGATGCTGATTTTGCGGCCATCGTCGGTACGCCGGTCCCGTCTGTCATCGGCACGGACTATAAGGCCCTGCGCCATATGGCAGAAAAGAAATTGGATATCCCCGTCATCGCCGTAGAGACGACGGGCATGAAATATTATGATACGGGTATCGAAAAGGCCTACGCGGCTCTTTTCCCGGCCTTTGCCGATACGGCGCAGACGCCGGAAGCGGATACGGTCGGCGTCCTCGGTGCCGTGCCGCTGGAACTGATGCATCCCGGCGATATCGAATGGATCAGCCAGACCCTGGTCGAAGAAGGCTGGCAGCAGGTCCTCCTCTTCGACGAAATCGATGATTATAAGAACGCCGGCAAGGCCCGCCTCAACCTCGTCGTTTCGCCGGCCGGCCTGAAAGCGGCCAAATTCCTGAAAGAGACCTTTGGTACGCCCTATGAATGCCGTTACTTCGGTCTCGATGCGGCGATTTACGGCGACGATAATTTATTTGCCGGCAAGAACGTCCTCATCATCCACCAGCAGGTAGCGGCTAATGCCATGGCAGAGGAAGCCGCTGAAGCCGGTGCGGCTTACGTGACGACCGCGTCATGGTTCATGGATGTACCGGAACTGCACCGCGACGGCTGCATCGCGCTGAAGGAAGAAGACGATTTGCGGGAACTCGCCGATAATGACAACTTCGACCTGATTGTCGGTGATGTTTATTTCCGCCGGGCCCTGCCGCATTTTCACGGTCAGTACCTCGACTTCCCGCACTTCGCCGTCTCCGGGAGGGTCGGAAAATGAAAACGGAACGGATTTGTGTCTTCGGCATCGTCCAGGGCGTCGGTTTCCGGCCTTTCGTCGACCGCATCGCCCATGCCCACGGCCTCTGCGGTACGGTCTGCAATAAAGGCTCGTACGTGGAAATCCTGGCCCAGGGCGGAAAGGACGCACTAAATGCCTTTCGCCGCGACTTGGAAGCGAAGGCGCCGGCACGCTCGGCCATCCTGAAAGTCGTCGTGACGACGGAAGAGAAGCCTCCTTATCCGTCCTTTGCCATCGTGGAAAGCGCCAAAGAAAAGGGGGATATCTTCGTTTCGCCGGACATCGCGGTCTGCGATGCCTGCAAGGCCGAGCTCTTCGACAAGACGAACCGTCGCTATCTCCATCCTTTCATCAACTGTACGGCCTGCGGCCCGCGCCTGACCATCCTCGATGCCATGCCCTACGACCGGGAACGGACGAGTATGGGCGAGTTCCCCATGTGCCCGCAGTGCGAATATGAATATACCCATGCCGAAACGCGGCGCTACGACGCCCAGCCCGTCTGCTGCAATGACTGCGGTCCCGAAGTCTATCTCCTGGACCGGCCCGAACGGCGCCGTGACGCGATTACGGCAGCGCGGCAGGCCCTTTTGAATGGGAAAATCATCGCCGTCAAGGGTATCGGTGGCTTCCACCTCTGCTGTGATGCCCGCCGTGAAGAAACAGTGCAGCTTTTGCGGCAGCGTAAAAAGCGGCCGGTCAAGCCCTTTGCCGTGATGATGAAGGACATCGATGCCGTACGCCGGGAATGTCTCATCCCCGACGGGGCAGAAGGCGTCCTCGACGGCCACCAGAAGCCTATCGTCCTCCTGCCGAAAAAGCGGGAACAGACACTGGCGCCGTCCATTGCGCCGGGCAATCCGTCTGTCGGCGTCATGCTGCCGTACACGCCGCTTCATCTCCTGCTCTTTACCTATGATGACGGCTTGGAAATGCCCGATGCCCTGGTCATGACCAGCGCCAATGAGTCGGGCGCGCCCATCTGCCATACCGATGACGAAGCGCGGCAGGAACTGAGCGGCCTCTGCGACCTCATCCTGACGCACAACCGCCGCATCCGCCTGCGCGCCGACGATTCCGTTACGGATTGGTATGACGGCAAACCCTATATGATCCGCCGTTCCCGGGGCTATGCGCCGCTGCCCTTCTTTTTTGGCAAAGGAGGGGAGCGCGACGTCCTGGCCATCGGCGGCGAATTGAAGAACTGCTTCTGCATCGGCAGGCACAATCTCTTTTATCCCTCGCCGTATATCGGCGATATGGCGGATATCCGCACGGTTACGGCTCTGCGCCAGTCCATCGAGCGCATGACGACGCTTCTCGAAGCGAAGCCTGCCGTCGTCGCCTGCGATTTGCACCCGCGCTACAATACGACGGCGGTGGCCCGGGAAATGGGGCTGCCCGTCATCCCTGTCCAGCACCATTACGCTCATATCCTTTCCTGTATGGCTGAAAACGACTGGGAAAAGCCGCTCATCGGCGTTTCCTTTGACGGCACGGGTTACGGCAGCGACGCGACAATTTGGGGCGGGGAAATCCTCTGCTGCGATATCCACGGCTTCCGCCGCAACGTCTCTATCCAGCCTTTCTGGCAGCGCGGCGGCGACGCTTCGGCCCGCGAAGGCTGGCGCATCGCCGTCAGCCTCATCGACAGCCTGGCGCAGGACCGGAGTGAAGCGGCAGAAATCATTGAAAAGCTGCAGCTCTGCAGCTTTCAGGAACGGCAGGCCCAGTTCTTTTTGGCCGACCAGAAGATCAACAGCGTCCTTTCGACCAGCGCCGGCCGGCTCTTTGACGGCGTCAGCGCCATCCTCGGCCTTTGCCGGGCTTCGACTTTTGAAGGCGAAGCCTCGATGCGCCTGCAGTTTGCCGCCGAGGCCTGGGCGGCAGCCCACGAAGTACCGCCAGTTGAGTCTATCGCGCCTCTGCAGGCCCCTGAACGCCTGCTCCTGCCGACAGAAGACTTGGTGCGGCAACTTGTCCGGGCCGTCCTGGACGGAGCAGATACAGGACGTTTGGCCTATGAATTCCACCGCCAATTGGTCGGTATGATCGTCGGCACTTGCCAGACCCTGCGGGAAGAAACGAAATTGAATACCGTGGCCCTGAGCGGCGGCGTCTTCCAGAACCGCCTGCTCCTCGGCCTCTGCGATAAAAATCTGCAGAGGGTGGGCTTCACGGTCCTGAAGCACAGCACGGTACCGCCCAACGACGGCGGCATCGCCCTCGGACAGGCCGTGTATGCCATGTATAATGCTTTTTCGCACGACGGCTTCGGCCATCATGCATAAATTTCTTTTATCATGTCGTTTGTCGTAGGTCGTTCATCGTTTGTCGTGTA
>URLP01000077.1 GCA_900548635.1 uncultured Megasphaera sp. | reverse complement strand
GGGACCTATTGCGGCGATGGCTCGGAGCGTCGTCGCCGCCGCCCAGAAGGGCTTTGCGGGAGAGATTGACGCGGCCCTGGCTGTCGATTTCGACGCATTTGACCATGATTTCGTCACCGACATGGACGACGTCTTCGACTTTTTCGACGCGTTCTTTCGCCAGCTGGGAAATATGGACCAGACCTTCTTTGCCCGGCAGGACTTCGACGAAGGCGCCGAAGTTCATGATGCGCGTGACTTTGCCGACGTAGGTCTTGCCGACTTCGACATCTTCCGTCAGTTTTTCGATCCATTCCTTGGCTTTCTGACCGCTTTCGCCGTCGACGGCTGCGATGTAGACCAGGCCCGAATCGTCGATGTCGATCTTGGCACCTGTTTCTTCCGTGATCTGTTTGATCATCTTGCCGCCCGGCCCGATGACGTCGCGGATCTTATCCGGTTTAATGTGCATGGAGATGATGCGCGGTGCGTACGGAGAGAGCTCCTTTCGCGGTTCGCTGATGGTCTGGAGCATCTTGCTCATGATATGCATGCGGCCTTCATGAGCCTGCTTCAATGCCTGGGCGAGGATTTCACGGCTCAGGCCTTTGATTTTGATATCCATCTGGATAGCCGTGACGCCTTTCATCGTGCCGGCGACTTTGAAGTCCATATCGCCGAGGGCGTCTTCCATGCCCTGGATGTCCGTGAGGATCGTGAAGTCGTCGCCTTTGGTGATCAGGCCCATGGCGACGCCGGCAACCGGTGCTTTAATCGGTACGCCTGCATCCATCAAGGCCAGGGTGCTGCCGCAGACGCTGGCCATGGAGCTGGAACCGTTCGATTCGAGGACTTCCGAGACGACGCGGATGGCATACGGGAATTCTTCTTCGCTCGGCATGACCTGAGTCAGGGCGCGTTCTGCCAGCTTGCCGTGGCCGATTTCACGACGGCCCGGACCGCGGGACGATTTCGTTTCGCCGACGCAGAAGGACGGGAAATTGTAGTGGTGCATGTAGCGGCGGTCCGTTTCCAGGCCGACGCCGTCGATGTGCTGGCATTCCGAGAGCGGTGCCAACGTGCAGAAGCTCATGACCTGGGTCTGACCGCGCGTGAAGAGGCCTGTGCCGTGCGTGCGGGCAAAGAGGCCGACTTCGCAGCTGACCGGACGGACTTCGTCGACGCGGCGGCCGTCGGGACGGATCTTGTCAACGGCGATCATATGGCGGACGATTTCCTTGATCATCTTCTGCGTGATTTCAGCGACATCATCGGCGTTGTCCGGATAGATGTCGGCAAAGTGTTCGTAAATATCCGCTTCGACAGCATCCATCTTTTCTTCGCGTTCGACTTTGTCAGCCGTGAAGATAGCCGTCTTCATGGCTTCTTCGCCATAAGCATGGACGGCTTCGACGATGTCAGCAGGCGGTTCTTTTTCGACGAATTCCTGTTTCGGTACGGAAATCTTGTCGAGGAAGCTGAGTTGGAATTCGACGACTTTCTTGATTTCTTCATGGGCGAACATGATGGCATCCAGGACCTGTTCTTCCGGGATTTCGTGAGCGCCGCCTTCAACCATGAGGATGGCGTCTTTCGTACCGGCGACGACGATGTCCATATCGCTCTGTTCGCTCTGGGCGACGGTCGGGTTGATGACGAACTGGCCATCGACGCGGCCGACGCGGACACCGGCAATCGGGCCGGCAAAGGGAATGTGGGACATGCACAACGATACGGAGGCACCGATCATAGCGGCGATTTCCGGAGCGTTGTCATGGTCTACGCAGAAATCATAAGCCACGACGTGGACGTCATGACGGTATGTCTTCGGGAAGAGCGGACGGATCGGACGGTCGATGAGGCGGGCAAAAAGGGTTGCCGATTCAGGCGGTTTGCCTTCGCGTTTGATGAAGCCGCCAGGAATCTTGCCGACGGAGTACATCTTTTCTTCATAATCGACGGTGAGCGGGAAAAAGTCTGCGTCTTCACGCGCTTCTTTCGAGCCCGTAGCCGTGACGAAAACGGCCGTGTCGCCATAACGGACCAATGCGGCACCGCTGGCCTGCTTAGCCAGTTTACCGACTTCAATCACCAGCGGGCGGCCGGCGAAATCCATTTGGAATTTCTGTTCTTCCATTGTTACCTCCTTGAATTCACAGGTGATAGGCACTAGTCCGGGAATATCGGCGATATACCCAGGCTACAACCTACCACCCTGTGTCCTGAAAAAAGAGGCTGATGCAGTCACATCAGCATCAGCCCCACAATATGCGAGATTATTTACGCAAGTTCAATTTTTCGAGAATAGCACGATAACGGTCGAGATCGTGTTTCTGCAAGTAACCGAGCAAGTTACGGCGCTGGCCGACGAGTTTCAACAAGCCGCGGCGGGATGCATGGTCCTTTTTGTGGCTGCGGAGATGTTCCGTCAAATAGATGATGCGGCTCGTGAGGAGCGCGATCTGTACTTCCGGAGAACCCGTATCGTTTTCATTGGCACCAAATTTAGCTACGATTGCTTTTTTTTCTTCTACGCTTAACATTGTATCTTTCCTCCATGTGTAAAAAATTGAATCTATTCGCAAAGTGCTAAGTGATCGTCGGAGTCATCGAGACACCGAGCACCCGTACGACATAGCTATTATACTATACCCGGCCGGTTGTGTAAAGGGAAAATGAACGTTTGAAGTTTGAAGTTTGGAGTTTGACGTTTAGAATTGCCTATATTTTATTTCCCAGTTGTCAAACTGTCTTCCTTTCGTTATACTATACTAAAAAGGTTGTATTTAACAGATTATAAAAAATAAAGGAGTGTTGTTTATGAAGAACTATGATGTCATTGTCATCGGTACGGGGGCGGCCAATATCGTGACTGATGCGGCCCTGGCCCAGGGCTTGCAGGTAGCCGTCATTGAACGGGGCCGGTTCGGCGGGACTTGTCTGAACCGCGGCTGTATCCCGACGAAGGTCATGGTCACGGCGGCCAACCGCATCCGCGAGATCCGCGAAGGGAGCCGCATCGGCGTCTTGGCTGATAACGTCCGCCTGGACTGGGATATGTTATCGAAGCGGCTGTGGGAAAAGGTCGATGAAAGCCCGGCCATTCAAGGTTATTACGACCAGTTCCCCAACGTTGACACCTTCAACGGCACGGCGTCTTTCGTCAACAATCACACGGTTGCCATCGCCTTGAATGACGGCAACAGCGTTACCTTGACAGGCGACAAGATTTTCATTGCCACTGGCGGCCGGACGAATATCCCCGCCCTGCCGGGCCTGGCAGAAGCGGGCTATTTGACGTCGGAATCGTTCTTTGGCCCGTCGTATCCGAAAAAGCCCTACCAGAGCCTGATCATCATCGGCGGCGGCCCGATTGGCTGTGAATTCGCCCACGTCTTCGATGCGGCTGGCACCAAGGTCACTATGGTCCAGCACAATGTCCGACTCCTGCCCAAGGAAGACCCGGCTGTATCGGCGTTCATCCTCAAGCAGTTCCAGCGTTACGGCATGGATATCCGCCTCAATAAAGACACGGTTTCCGTCAGCCAGCGCGACGGCCTGAAGGTCTTGTCCTTCTGCGACCGCACGACCGGCGAAGAAGGCGAAGTGGCAGCTGAAGAAATCCTGGTCGCCCCGGGCATCCGGCCTATGACGGAACTGCTGCACCTGGAAAATACCGACGTCCGCCTGGACAAGCGCGGCTATATTGAAACGAACGAATTTCTGGAAACGACAGCTGAGAATATCTGGGCCTTAGGCGATGTCAATGGTCTGGCCCCCTTCCGCCACAAGGCCAATTACGAAGCGGAAATCCTGGCGCACAACCTCTTTTCCGGAAATGCTCCGGAAACATGGCGCTGGGCCGATTACGATGCAGTACCGGCCGTCACCTACACCTATCCTGAAGCGGCCCACGTCGGCCTGACCGAAGACCAGGCCTTGAAGAAAGGCTACGACGTCGAACGGGCCATCAACCACTATTCATCATCGGCCAAGGGCTACGCCATGGGCTATGAACCGGGCGATGAAGACGACGGCTTCATCAAACTGGTCATCGATAAAAAGACGAAATTCATTCTCGGCGCCCACATCGTCGGCCCGGAAGCGTCCATCCTCATCCAGCCTTTCATCAATAACCTCATGAGTGGCACCCACGTCATCCGCCCGGTCCATGAAGACATTGCGTCGCCTACGGCTCAGGCCTTGCGAGCCAAACCGCTGACGCGGACCCTCAACCCCAAATCGGTCTATACCTTCAGCGAAACCATGACGCCTCACCCATCCCTGTCGGAAGTCGTCATGTGGACGCGCTATTATTACGAAGGAAAGTAGAAAAAAAGGGCTTGTCGCACGACGACAAGCCTTTTTTAGTGGTTCGTAGCTAGCAGTTAGTTGTTAGCCCATGGGATTTTATTTGTAGGGGCGACCACGTGGGGCGCCCGTTCGTTGCTATAAATTAGTTTCTGGTAGCTAAGGCGATACGGACCAGGGTCAGCATAATCGGAACTTCCGTCAGGACGCCGACAGTCGTCGCCAGGGCTGCCGGGCTGGTAACCCCAAACAGGGCGATGGCTACGGCAACGGCTAATTCAAAAAAGTTGGAAGCGCCGATGAAGCCAGCCGGGGCGGCAATGTCAAAGGGCAGTTTCAGCAGCCGGCAGGCTCCGTAGGCAAGGAAGAAGATGAGGAAAGTCTGCACTGTCAGCGGAATGGCGATGAGCACAATGTGAAGCGGATTCGATAAGATGACCTGGGCCTGAGAGCTGAAGATAATGACCAGCGTCAGTAACAGGCCCCAAGTCGTTGCCGAATCGAATTTGTGGACAAAGTGCTGTTCAAAATAATCGAGGCCTTTTCGCTTAACTACTGTCATCCGAGTCAGGATACCGCCTGCCAAAGGAATGACGACGAACAGAAAGATACTGACAAAGAGGACACTATAAGGCACAGTGACTTGTGAAACGCCTAAGAGGAACTTGACGATAGGTACGAAAGCGATGAGGATGATCAAGTCATTCGTCGCGACCTGGATGACGGTATAGGCTGGATTCCCGTTGGCCAGGGTACTCCAGACGAAAACCATGGCCGTACAAGGAGCCGCACCGAGCAGTACGGCGCCAGCTAAGTATTGACGAGCCAGGTCTGTCGGAATCCAGGAACTGAAAAGGACAAAAAGGAAGAACCAGGCAATGGCATACATGGTAAACGGCTTAATGAGCCAGTTGGCAATCCACGTGACGAACAGGCCTTTAGGCTGGCGTCCTACGGCTTTGATGCTCTGAAAGTCGACTTTCATCATCATCGGGTAAATCATGACCCAAATCAAAATAGCAATGGGAATGGAAATCCCCATGACCTGTAACGTATCTAAAAAGGCCGGGACAGCCGGAAGGGCATACCCGATGGCGACGCCGACGACCATGCATAACAAAACCCAAAGGGTCAGATAGCGCTGAAAAAAACTGATGCCTGTCTGTGATTCATGTTCCATGATAAGGCACCTCCTATGAATAGATAAATTGAAATACAAGCTACAACGTCCCTAGGACGTCGCCGCGGACTTCGTCGGGGCGCCAGGCGATGAGGGCCGTGTGGCCTTTTGTATGTTCATCGACTTTGTTGATCCAAGGGATTTCATGCGAGGCTTTGGCCTTTAACAAAGGGCTCGTCGTCTTGGCCTGATAAAAGGACTTGTTGATGACCCACCACTTCGAGCGCAGCTTGGTCCGCTTCAGGTCCGCTTCCAGGCGCAGGGCTTCGTATACCGGCGTCGCTTCGGGCAAGGTGACGATGACGACTTCCGTTTCCTTCCCCTTCAGGCGCGGCAGCAAGTGCTGTACCGACGGCGGCGTCGAGCCATGGGTCCGGCGGATTTCCTTATCGTAGCTTTCCGTCGATTCCAGGAGCAGCAGCGTATGGCCTGTCGGCGCCGTGTCGATGACGACGATCTGGTCGTCGGCGGCTTCGACGATGTCGGCAAAGGCGTGGAAGACGGCGATTTCCTGGGTGCACGGCGAACGCAGGTCTTCTTCGATATAGGCCAGGTCCGACGGGCCCAGGCCGTTGGCTTTGGCTTGGTTCAGGACTTCATCTTGGTAATGCTTCAGTTCTGCCGCTTCGTCGATATGGCTCAAGGTCAGGTTGTCCGTCTGGCTGACGATATACTGCAAATGGGCTGCCGGGTCGGTCGTCGTCAAGTGAACGCGATGGCCGCGGCGGGCCAGGCCCAAGGCGATGGCTGCGGCGACAGTCGTCTTACCGACGCCGCCCTTCCCCATGGTGAAGATGACCTTACGATGGCTGCTTTCCAAATCGTCAATGACGGCCTGCAAAGGCTGGACCCGTTCCAGCGTCAGTTCCGTCGCCGCTTCCTTCACTTCCCCTTTGAGTAGGGCCCGGACGTGGTCCAAACCGGTGATATTGTACGTCCGTAAGGGAATCTGGAAACGCGGCAAATCGGAAATAACCCTAGGCATGGCCTGCAAGGCAGCCTGCTGCTTTTCATATAAGGTCTTGGTCGCGTCGTCATCGTAGGAAGGCAGGAGACCGTTGATGATGAGTTGCTGGTTGGCAATGCCCAGGGCGGCAAGTTCCTTCGACGCCCGCGCCGCTTCTTTCAAGGGCAGGTCATCGGGACGGGCGACGAGGAGCATCGTCGTCTGCTCCCTGTCGGCCAAGGTCTGGACGGCTTGCTTATACAATTCTTTCCGCGATTCCAGCCCCGACAGCTGGCCTAGGCAGGACGCGCCGTGTTTGCTCTTCTGGATGAACTGGCTCCACGCCGATGGCAGCTGCAGCATGCGCAGGGTGTGGCCTGTCGGCGCCGTATCGAAGAGGATGTGGTCGTAATCACGGGCGACGGTCTCGTCGGTGAGGAAGTTGGTGAACTCATTAAAAGCGGCGATTTCTACGGTACAAGAGCCGGACAGCTGTTCTTCCATGTTGCGCAGGGCCGCTTCCGGCAAAAGGCCACGATAAGGGCCGATGACGCTTTCCCTGTATTCGGCAGCGGCCTGGACCGGGTCCAGGTTGGCCACGGCCAAATTAGGCACGGCGTCAATGGCTGTAGCCTTGTTGGTCAGTTCCATGGAAAAGACGTCTTGCAGGTTCGACGCCGGATCGGTACTGATGAGCAGGACCTTCTTCCCGGCATCGGCTAGGGCGACGGCCGTGGCACAGGCGACAGACGTCTTGCCGACGCCGCCTTTGCCGGTCAGGAAGAGATATTTCGTCTGGACGACGCGAAAGGGATCATAGAGGATCACTTGCAGTCACCTCCGCAGCAGCACGACGAGCTTTCCGGTTCCGCCGGTGCATCGCCACAACAACAGGAAGAAGCTTCACTTTCCGCCGGTGCATCGCTGCAGCAGCAGGAAGCCGTTTCTTCGGCGCTATCGCCGCAGCAGCAGCTTTCCCCAGCAGCCTGGGCTGCTTCGAGGATGGCCGGGTCGAAGCCGATGAGGCTGGCAAATTCATCATTCGTCGGATAGCGGCCAGCAAACTGGACGGCGCCGTCGACGAGGATGAGGGGCAGGTCTTCCGGGCCGTGGTGCTGGAGGAAATCCGTAACGGCCTTCGTCTGGACGAATTTCAAAGGCGCACTGGTCAGATTATAGCGTCCGACGTCGATGCCATGCTGTTTGAGCGTGTCCAAAACGGTCGATACGCGCAAGAGTTCCGGGTCGATAGAAGGGCCGCAGAGACCGGTCGGGCAGCACATTGCTTGTTCAAAGATTTCCATATGTTTCATCATAAAAGACCTCCTAAAAAATTCATATATTTACATTTATCAATGTATTAGCTAAAAAAGAAACCTGCCTTACTGGCAATGGCAGGCTTCGTCCTCTGCCGGCACGGCACTGAGCTGAAATAAGTCGTGTACGGCCTGTTCCAGGACCGGGGCCTGAGCGCGGTTGAGGGAATAATAGACCCACTTCCCTTCTTTGCGGCCTGTGACCAGCTGGGCCTCGCAAAGAATCTTCATGTGATGGGACAGCGTCGGCTGGGACAAGTTCAAGTGTTCCAAGAGTACACAGGCACACCGTTCCCCTTGCCGCAGGAGCGACAAAATGCGCAGGCGTTTTTCATCGCCCAAGGCTTTAAAAACGCGGACCGCTTCCCTTTCGTCCATCACGACGCCTCCTTTCATATTGAAGTTCATCAATCTATGAGTAAAGTATAGCAGACACATTGACGTTTGTCAATGTGTCTGCTCGTACCACGAACCACGAA
>URLP01000076.1 GCA_900548635.1 uncultured Megasphaera sp. | reverse complement strand
TTTCGTAGTTCCTTTGGCGTTCATCGTTCGTCGAAAATTCGTACAACTGCGGACTAATTTATCTATAGGATTCAGGCGGTCGGCCGATTATGGCCGCCCCTACGAACCACGAACCACGGCAAACGATCCACGGCGGCACCGCCGCCTATACCCAAGCACCTCGATGAACGACCTGCGGCGAACGATGATACGTATCACGAATTATTCGTTGATATTATTATTTTTGTATCTGCTTCTTCTTTTAAGATGATTATCTAGCATAAGCAAAATGAATTTTCCTCTTGCAATTCTTTGTGAAAAAATGTACTATATAGGCATGGAGATTGTGAAATTTAGAACTCAAGTTCTTCATTTCAGCGTAACCCCCAAGGAACTGCGTAAGCGGCGGTTCCGCCAAACAAGTCTTATATACTATATTATTCTATACTTTGTTCCACATCAGAAAGGATGGTTTTTCTAATGAGAGATGCTGTTATCGTAAGTGCTTGCCGTACGGCCATCGGCAGCTTCAATGGCCAGTTCGCAGACGTCACCGCTGTTGACCTTGGTGTTGCTGCTGTTACTGAAGCAATCAAACGCGCAGGCATTCCTGTCGACCAGATCGACGAAGTTATCATGGGCCACGTACTCCAGGCTGGCTGCGGCGAAAACACGGCTCGTCAGGTTGCTCTTCATTCCGGCGTTCCCCAGGAAGTTCCTGCTTTCACATTGAATAAGCTCTGCGGTTCCGGTATGCGTGCTATTTCCCTCGCTTCCCAGCAGATCAAACTCGGCGATGCCGACATCATCGTAGCAGGCGGCATGGAATCCATGTCCAACGCTCCGTACTCCATCGCAAAAGGCCGCCGCGGCTATCGTATGGGTAACGGCGTCCTCGAAGATTTGCTCATGCGTGACGGCCTGTTCTGCACAGAAAACAACTACCACATGGGCGTAACGGCTGAAAACGTTGCCGCTCGCTTCGGTGTAACCCGTGAAGACCAGGATAAACTGGCATGCCGTTCCGAAAACCTGGCTTACAAAGCTCAGCAGGAAGGCAAATTCGACAGCCAGATCGTACCGGTAACGGTTCATAAGAGAAAAGGCGACGTCATCGTTGACAAAGACGAATTCATCCGCCCGAACTGCACGATGGAAACCCTCGCAAAACTGCGTCCGGCCTTCATCAAGAACGGCACGGTCACTGCCGGCAACGCTTCCGGCATCAACGACGGCGCAGCTGCTGTTGTCATCATGTCCGCTGACAAAGCTAAAGAACTCGGCATCAAACCGCTCGCACGCATCATCGACTGGGCTTCCGCTGGCGTTGAACCGGCTATCATGGGTACCGGCCCTGTTCCGGCAGTCCGCAAAGTCATGAAGAAGACCGGCATGAACGTCGATCAGATGGACCTCATCGAATTAAACGAAGCTTTCGCCGCTCAGTCCGTATACTGCTGCCGCGAACTCAAGCTGAACATGGACAAAGTCAACATCCACGGCGGCGCTATCGCCCTCGGCCATCCGATTGGCTGCTCCGGCGCCCGTATCGTTGTCACCTTGCTCTATGCACTGGCTGAACCGGAAATCAATGGTAAATACGGCCTTGCTTCCCTCTGCATCGGCGGCGGCCAGGGCACGGCTATTATCATTGAACGTCTGTAATTTTTAAGTCCCTATTCCCTATCAATAAGTCATGAAAACGTACAGAGTACGTAATTTTTTGAACGTACTCTGTACATTTCCCTTAAAAAGGTGTATGATAACAATATCAGAGTGTAATCTACATTATACTCTCTTTGCACGGCGCATCCTCTCATACTGATACGCCCACACCTATTTTATACGTAAATATTTTCAAGGAGTGATTCCAATGAAAGATGTAGTTATCGTAAGTGCTTGCCGTACGGCAATCGGTAAATTCGGCGGCGGCTTCAAAAACACGCCGGCTGTTGAACTCGGTGCAGTTGTTATCAAAGAAGCCCTCAAACGCGCTGGTATTGAAGGCAAAGATGTCGACGAAGTCGTAATGGGCAACGTCCTTCAGGCAGCTCAGGGCCAGAACCCGGCTCGTCAGGCTATGATCAAAGCCGGCATGCCGATCGAAGTTCCTGCACTGACAGTCAACAAAGTCTGCGGTTCCGGTCTCCGCTGCGTATCTTTGGCAGCTCAGATGATCAAAGCCGGCGACGCTGACGTCATCGTAGCAGGCGGCATGGAAAACATGTCCATGGCTCCGTTCGCAGTACCGAAAGCTCGTTATGGCTATCGCATGGGCAATGGTGTCCTCGTCGATACGATGATCAAAGACGGCCTTTGGGACGCTTTCAATGACTACCATATGGGCATCACGGCTGAAAACATCGCTGAACGCTTCAACGTAACCCGTGAAGACCAGGATAAACTCGGCGTTCGTTCTCAGAACCTTGCTTGCGAAGCTATCCACAGCGGCGCATTCAAATCCCAGATCGTTCCTGTTACGGTTCATCAGAAGAAACAGGATGTCGTCATCGACACTGATGAAGGCCCGCGCGAAAACTCCAACATGGAAACGCTCGCTAAATTGAAACCGGCCTTCAAAAAAGGCGGCACAGTTACTGCTGGCAACGCTTCCGGCATCAACGACGGCGCAGCTGCTTTCGTAGTTATGTCCGCTGATAAAGCCAAAGAACTCGGCCTCAAACCGATGGCTAAAATCGTAAGCTATGCATCTGCTGGTGTTGATCCCGCTATCATGGGTACCGGCCCTGTTCCTTCTTCCCGCAAAGCGCTGGCTAAAGCAGGCCTCGAAGTCAAAGACCTCGACCTCGTCGAAGCTAACGAAGCTTTCGCAGCTCAGGCTGTATACTGCTGCCGTGAACTCGGCTTTGACATGAGCAAAGTCAACATCCATGGCGGTGCTATCGCCCTCGGTCATCCGATTGGCGCATCCGGCGCTCGTATCCTCGTAACCTTGCTCTACGGCTTGAAAGAAGTCGGCGGCAAATATGGTCTCGCTACGCTCTGCATCGGCGGCGGCCAGGGTACGGCTTGCGTCGTAGAAAACCTTCAGTAAGGTATCTCTCTCATAAGATAAAAAAGGACTGTCGCTTTGCGGCAGTCCTTTTTCTATGCACAATGGGAATATAAAAGGCTAAAAAGGGCCGAAATACATATAACGTTTTTCCAAAAAGTATTTAATTTTGCGACCAAAAATGATAGAATTAATTTGCTAAAAAACTCTAGCCATATACGCACTATAAATGAAAGAAGGACTGATAATGAAAACTACGTGTCGTAAAATGTCTGTGGTACAGCTGACCTTTGTCACTGCTGCCAACATGCTTGGCGCCGGTATCATCATGCTGCCGACCAAGCTCGCCGAAGTCGGTACTATCTCGATTATTTCCTGGATTATTACCTCTTTTGGCTCTTTAGCCCTGGCCATGGCTTTTGCCCGATGTGGCATGTTTACAACGAAGCCCGGCGGTATGGGCGGTTACTCCGAATACGCTTTCGGGCGTGTAGGACATTTTATGGCTAATTACGCCTACTCTGTTTCTATCGTAATTGCAAACGTCGCCATTGCCATCACGGCAGTCGGCTACGGCGCCGGTTTCCTTGAGACAACCTTCACGCCGTTACAGACGTGTTTATATACAATCGCTTTATTGTGGATCGCCGCAGCCCTTAACTTCAGCGGTTCGCGCTATTCCGGCAAGCTGAGTGCCATCACCATCTGGGGTGCCATCATCCCGGTCCTCGGCATTTCCATCATCGGCTGGCATTGGTTCAGCCCGGCCACGTGGCTCGCTTCGTGGAACCCGAACAACCTAGGCCTGAGCGATGCCGTGGGCAACTCCATTGCCCTGACCCTCTGGTCTTTCCTGGGCCTTGAATCGGCAGCCGTCAACATGGACGCCGTCGAAAACCCGAAGAAATCCGTTCCTATCGCGACCTTCGTGAGCACCCTCGGCGTGGCCATCATCTACGTCGCCTCGACGAACGTCATTGCCGGCATCGTCCCCAATGCGGAAATTCTTTCGTCCAGCGCTCCTTTCGGCCTGGCTTTCTCGTACATGCTCGGCGATACGGCCGGTAAAGCCGTTATGGGCCTTATGGTTTTCTCCTGTGCCGGTTCCCTCCTCTCGTGGCAGTTCACGCTGGCCCGCGTCTTCAAGACCAGTGCCCAGCGCGGTCTCTTCCCGAAAATCTTCGCCAAAGTCACGAGCGCTGACGTTCCTGTCAAAGGCATGCTCTGCATCCTCTGCATGCAAAGTGCTCTGGCCCTGATGACCATCAGCCCGACTTTGTCGGCGCAGTTCGAACTCCTGGCCAATCTGGCCGTCGTCACCAACGTCATCCCGTACATGCTCTGTGCCGGTGCCCTGACGACGATCCTGACGAAAGAACACATCCCCAATGAAGTCTGTAATAGAAACACCTCCATCTTTTTGGCAGGCGTATCCATTATCTACTGCGTATATGCATTGACCACAACGGATGCGACGACCTTCCTCAGCGGCTGCTTCGCCGCCTTCCTCGGCTGGCTCGTCTACGTCATCCGCTTCACCATCATGAAACAAACCATTGTGGAAATAAAATGAATAGAAAAAAACCTGTCGCGAAAGCGGCAGGTTTTTTTGTGGAACGGCCTACGATGAACGATCAAGCCTTAAACGCCGAGATGACGACGTTTCTCATGGCGACGCAGCCGATGATGGTCAGGGCGGCAACGACGAAGGGTGTGATGAAAACCAAGGGGTTGTTCTGGAGAATGGGCATGGCCTTGAAGATATACGTGAAGATGTGGATCCGGCTGTCAAAGAGGATGTGCTGGACCAGGGCCCACATGAGGACCATGACGACGATGGCAGCGATGTGGACCAGACGCTGCTTTGCGGCATAGCCGTACTTTTTGTATGGGAAGAAATAAAAGGCAAAGGCCGCAATGACGAAGAGGCTCATGCCGATGAAGCAGAAGCCCATAAGGGCCATGATGCCGACGACCAGGCTCTGCGTCACAGACGCGTCGCTGACGGCCGGGAAAAGGAACATACCCAGGACGGCGCAGGGCAGGGGCAGGCTGTAGAGGATGGGATCGATGAACTGGGAATACCAGTATTTCCGCAGCCGCTGCTGCCAGAAATCGACGGCCAGGCCTGCCAGATACTGGAAAATGACGGTCAGGAACATCCAGAGCGTGAACAGGAAGACCCGCACGGGGTAATCATGCCAGCAGTCCCAACCGGTCAGGCCGTTCAAAAGGCCGACGGCAATGAGGAGTACGACGGCACCGCCGTAAAGCGTTCCCCCAGCAGAAGCATAAAGGCCCCTCTCCCCTTCATGACGGCGCCGATGGCCAAGCCAGAGGGGAACGGCAAAGGAAAGGATAAAAAAGGCCAGAATCGACGCTGACGCAATATATGGCTTATCCGAGGCGAAGGCCCCGAAGGGCAGCGGCAGGATGCCGCAGGCTGCCCAGGTGGCTGCCAGCAGGCGGTCGTGCCAGATTTTTTGTTTCAAACTATCCATTAACCTACTTCCTTTCGGTCCGGCAGGCACTGAGAGGCAGCATAGGCCAGGAGCATGGTCAGGCTGATTTCCGCGTACATGCCGATGATGAAAACGATATCACGTCCAATGGTCGGCCATTCCCAGAAAGGCGCTGCCTTCCAGTAGCGGCCCATGAAAGCCGTGAAAGCCCCAATAGCTGCAAAGACGACGAGCCACATGAGGGCCATGACCCAACGGCGTATCCTTCCCTTTTGAGGACCAAAAGTCGCATCCTTCATGCCCACATAGGCCACGGGAATGACCAGGGAGAGAAAGACATAGCTAACCATAGCCACGACGGCACTGGAGCCGCTGTGAATCGTATAGGCCCCGATGGGAATGGGAATGATAAAGAAACACATGAAGACAGACTGCCGCAAGATATCGCGCCACCAACTCATTTTCTGCAAGACCTCCTAAATGAATGCAAACGAAATCACTTTAGTATACCATATCCCAAAAAGAAAGAAAAGTTTGCGCAATCAAAGGCTTTATGCAATAATAGAAGTTAATAAGAAAGTTGTTATAGTCCATAAAGAAAGGGTAAGATATGTCAAAGAATTTTCAATCTCTCGGCCTGACGAACCAGCTTTGCGAACTCCTGCACAAGCAGGGCATCGACGAACCGACAGCCGTCCAGGCCCAGGCCATCCCGCCGCTCTTTAAAGGGCGCGACATCCTGGCCCAGGCACAGACCGGCACGGGCAAGACCTTCGCCTTCCTCCTGCCGTCGCTGCAGCAGATAAAAACGGAAGTCCACGCAGAACAGGTCCTAATCATGGCACCGACGCGGGAACTGGCCCGCCAGATTGCCGACGTCGCCGACAGCCTGGCACCGGCCCTGGGCATCGACGTCCTCAGCCTCATCGGCGGCAAGACCATCGAAAACCAGCTCCAGAAGCTGCACCGCCACCCCCATGTGATCATCGGCACGCCGGGGCGCCTCCTCGACCACTGCCGCCGTCATTCCCTGGATCTCAGCGGCGTCCGCCGGGTTATCGTCGACGAAGCAGACCAGATGCTGCAGGCAGGTTTTTTGGAAGACGTAGACACACTCATCAGCCTGACGCCGAAACGCCGCCAGCTCCTCTTCTTCTCGGCCACTGTACCGGATAAAATCAGAGGACTGGCCAAGAAGCACATGCAGAATCCCCTGGTCCTGAACATCCTCGAAGGCAAGACGATTGCCCTGGAAAACATTGAACAGCGCATCTATATGATGACGGAAGAACAGAAGCTGCCGAAACTCTGCCAGATGCTGACGGAAATGAATCCTTACCTGGCCATCGTCTTCTGCAACACGAAAGAACGGACGTCCCTCCTGGCGGGCAAACTGATTGCCAAGGGCTTCAACATCGGCGAGCTCCACGGCGATATGTCCCAGGGCCGCCGCAACCAGGTCCTGCGCGACTTTGCCAAAGCAAAGACGCAGATCCTCGTCGCTACGGACATCGCCGCCCGCGGCATCGATATCGAAGGCATCACGCACGTCTTTAACTTCGATGTCCCCCACGACGTCGACTACTACATCCACCGCATCGGCCGCACAGGCCGTGCCGGCCATGAAGGCCTGTCGGTCATGTTCGCCACGCCGGCCGATGAAAACTGGGTGCGCCGCATTGAACACAATATCCAGGCGACGATCACCAAGTATACCCTGACGGGTCAGGTCAAGGTCAAAGCAAACAGCAAGCCGCCGAAACGGAAAAAGGCCTACAAGGACAAACTGCCTGCCAGTACGTATCAAACTACGCGGAGCAAGCGCCACAAACTGCGCCATAAGGGCGGAGACAACCGCCGGCGCCGCTAATACGGAGGTATTCCCTATGAAACGTTACTTTGCCATCGTCCTCATGATTTTTACGCTCCTCGCAGCTGGCTGTGCGCCGGCTGCGCCGACGACGAATTCCCAGCCCAAGCAGCAGCAGAGCCAGAGCCAGCAGCCTGCTTCTGACAGCAAACAGGGCCAGGACACGAAGAGCCAGACCGAAACAAAAGAAGCACCTGTCGCCAATCTGCCGACCATCGGCGATACGCAGGCAGACTGGGAAAACGAATGGGGTCACCCCTATTCCCAGGGCGACACGATCCGCGTCTTCCACAACGGCCGCTATCAGGTCGTCTTCCAGAACGGCCGGGCTGTGACGGTGACGATTGCCGTCAAAGACGGGGACAACGTCAATATCAGCGACTTCCTGCCGGAAGATGCGCAGAAGCAGTCAGCTTCGTCGAAAAACGTCGGCGGCTCGAATATGAGCGTCGAAAAATGGCACAGCAAAACCTTGGAAAAGGCCCTCTCATCGACAAAGGGCAACTTCACGGTCATGAAACAAGCCGGCAGCATCATCATCGACTGCACGCCAAATCTGAAGAAATAGTTTTTAGTTTGTACTTTACAGTTTGCAGTTGTAGGGGGCGCCCATGTAGGGCGCCCTTTTTTTATTTTCAGATATATTTCGCTTATATATCTGAAAATAAAAAAGCTCACGCAAAATGCGTGAGCTTTTTCTTGTGGTGACCCGGTAGGGATTCGAACCCTAGACCTACTGATTCGTAGTCAGTCACTCTATCCAGCTGAGCTACCGAGTCATGTGGGAATGAAGCCGGAGCTTCATTCCATTTTTCTGGCAGGGGCAGAAGGAATCGAACCCTCAACCAATGGTTTTGGAGACCACTACTCTACCAGTTGAGCTATACCCCTATAAAAATCAGCGGCTTCCTATCCTCCCAGGGGGCCTCCCCCCAAGTACTTTCGGCGTTT
>URLP01000075.1 GCA_900548635.1 uncultured Megasphaera sp. | reverse complement strand
CCTGCCCCTGGCCTGCCTGGGGCTCTTCATCCTCTGGTTCGGCTGGTTCGGCTTCAATGGCGGCTCGACGCTGAGCCTGAACAGTGATGCGGCTCAGGGGTCGGCGGCACTGATCTTCATGACGACGAACCTGGCCGCGGCTGCCGGTACGGTCGCAGCCATGCTGACGACGTGGCTGCGCTACGGCAAGCCCGACGTCTCGCTGACCCTGAACGGTGCCCTGGCGGCGCTGGTGGCCATTTCTGCTGGCTGCGATGCCGTCAGCGTGCCCGGCTCTTTCTTCATCGGTGCGCTGGCCGGTATCCTGACGGTCTTTGCCATTGAATTCATCGACCAGAAGCTGAAAGTCGACGATCCTGTCGGCGCTATCGCTACGCACGGCTTTGGTGGAGCCTTGGGGACGATCCTGACTGGCCTTTTCAGTGTCAAAGAAGGCCTCTTCTATACGGGCGATTTCCATTTCCTCGGCGTCCAGGTCCTCGGCACCCTGGTCGTGGCGGTTTTCGTCTTCGTCGTCATGACCCTTATTTTCCGCATCCTCGACGGAACGCTGGGACTGCGCGTGTCGGCTGCTGAAGAAATCAACGGCCTGGACTTTAAGGAAAACGGTCTGGCGCCGGCCTGGTCGGACCTTGAAGAAGACGACGGACAGGCCCTGGCAGACGCCTTGAAAGCCGGCGAAGCGCCGCAGGGAGCTAAAGAAGTGCCTCTCAGCGGTCCCGTGCCGGATTCCGTCATGGCTGCGCCTCAGCCCGTTAGCGGCCACGCCTTGTACAATGTGACGGTCATTACCGATGAAAAGCGTTTCGAAACCTTGAAGGACGCCATGGAAGCCATCGGCATCACGGGCATGACGATTACGAGAGCGCTTGGCTTTGGCATTGAAAAGGGGCGGACGGAATTTTACCGCGGTGCCAAGATTTCGGCCAAGCTCCTGCCCAAGGTTCGCGTCGAAATGGTCGTCTCCAAAGTATCGCCGCGCCTGATCATCGAAACGGCGAAGAAAGTCCTCTATACGGGCAATTACGGCGACGGCAAGGTCTTCGTCTCGACCATCGACAACGCCGTCAAAATCCGGACGGGCGAAGAAGGCTACGATGCCCTGCAGGATTATCCCGTAGCAGCGAAAAAATAACATTTTACAGATATTTCCATCATCTTCTGCCATGCGCCTCTGGAACAGACGGCGGTGTCGGAACGACCGGGCGTCAGCCTGCCATCGCCGCGCAATTCTGTCCAGCCTGCAGGCCGCATCCGTTCCATCCTGGCCCGCAACCATCAGGTCCTGCTCTGGGTCTCGGGCCATACGCACACGACGCCGGCAGACGCGACCTTCATGGACGACGCCAATTATTACGAAGACCGCGTCCTCAACGTCTACAACAGCGACTGGGATGAAGAGACGATCTGCACCAATTCCCTCTACCTCTACCCTGATCATATCCTCATCCGCACCTACGACCACACCCACAACACCTGGCTCCCGGCCTTCGACCGCACGATAGCCTTGCCCGAATGGTGCCGCCTGATGGCTTAAAGGCGCCTTTGGCGCCGTGGGTCGTTTGCCGTGGTTCGTAGGAGCGTCCACGTGCCACGATACACAAAAAAGCTGCCGCGTAAGCGACAGCTTTTTTTAACTCATTCTTCAGGTTCATCGATGGCGAGTTGGTCCGGTGTGGTGCAGAAAGTGAATTCCGGGTTCCGTTCTACGATCCAGTTGGTCTGCCATTCGTTGGCAATGAGAAGGACGACGCGCTGTTTGTGGTCTTTGACGATCATGGCGCTGTCGATGTTCTTCAGTTCTTTATAGTCGTGGCCATTGTCCTGGATCCAGCGGGCGACGGTGTAGGGCAGGCGGTTCATTTCCAGGTCGACGCCGTATTCATGCTTGAGGCGGTATTCGAGGACTTCGAACTGCAATTGGCCGACGGCACCGACGATGTAGCTTTCCATGGAGCCTAGGTTTTCATAGATCTGGACGGCCCCTTCCTGGGCCAGCTGGGTCATGCCTTTGAGGAACTGTTTGCGCTTCATCGAGTCTTTGGCGCGGATGCGGGCGAAGAGTTCCGGCGGGAAGGTCGGGAAGTCTTTGAAGGTGACTTTCTTTTTGCCCGAATAGAGGGTATCGCCGACGCCCATCGTGCCGTTGTCGAAGACGCCGATGATATCACCGGGGTAGGCATCTTCGACGATGGTCCGTTCCGTTGCCAGGAACTGCTGGGGCTGCATGAGGCGCAGCTGTTTGCCCGACTGGCGGTGCGTGACGGTCATGCCCTTTTCGAATTTACCCGAGCAGATGCGCATGAAGACGATGCGGTCATGGTGCTGGGGGTTCATGTTGGCCTGGATCTTGAAGACGAAGGACGTGAACTGTTCCGATGTCGGTTCGATGACGCCTTCCAGGCATTTGCGTGGCTGCGGTTTCGGTGCCAGACGCAGGAATTCTTCCAGGAAGGGTTTGACGCCGAAGTTGGTCATGGCCGAGCCGAAGAACATCGGCGTCAGTTCGCCGCGCTTGACTTTTTCCATATCGAAGGGATCGCCGGCCTCATCGAGGAGCTCGATGTCGTCGATCAGGCCCTGATGGACATCGTCGTCGAGGAGTTCCTTGAAAATCGGGTCATCGGCAGAGCCTTTGGTCGAGGCCAGTTTGCGCTGACCGTGGGTCGTGTCTTTTTCGAAGAGTTCGATGGACGACGTAGCCCGGTCGTAGATGCCCTGATAGTTGCCGTTCAGGCCGATGGGCCAGTTCATGGGGTAGGCGTGGATGCCCAGGACGTCTTCGATTTCATCCATCAGGTCGAAGGGGTTGCGGCCGAAATGGTCGATTTTATTGACGAACGTAAAGATAGGGATGCCCCGTTCTTTACAGACGCGGAAGAGCTTCTTCGTCTGGGCTTCGACGCCTTTGGCGACGTCGATGAGCATGACCGCGCTGTCGGCGGCCATCAGCGTACGGTACGTATCTTCACTGAAGTCCTGATGGCCCGGCGTATCGAGGATGTTGATGTGGTGGCCTTCGTAGTCGAACTGCAGGACCGAACTGGTGACGGAGATACCGCGCTGCTTTTCGATTTCCATCCAGTCCGAAACGGCATGCTTTGCCGTCTTGCGGGCCTTGACGGAACCGGCCAGGTGGATGGCGCCTCCGTAGAGCAGCAATTTTTCAGTCAGCGTCGTCTTGCCCGCATCCGGGTGAGAGATGATGGCAAAGGTACGGCGGTTATTTACTTCATCGATTAATGACATAAGTACACCTCGTCTGTAGTTAAAGCTAAATTATGCAATCACTCTTTATTATATAGGCTTTTTTTCGGACTGACAAGATGGAGCACCAGAATACGAATTTTTTATTGAAATATAGATTTTCTCGGTATTTCACGCTATAATAGACTTAAACCATACAGAATAAGAAGGAGAGTCCTGCTTTGTGATTATTACCAGAGAAACTGATTATGCCATTCGTATTTTACGCTCCCTGGCAGATTTGCAGCTGAAAAATATACGGGAAATCAGTGACGAACAGTTCGTGCCCCGCCAGTTCGCTTATAAGATTTCCAAGAAACTCGAACGGGCCGGTTTCATTGAAATCATCCGTGGTGCCCAGGGCGGCTGTCGCCTGACGAAGGACCTCCATGACATCACGCTCATGGACATCATCAACGTCATGGAACGGGAAAATATGATTACCAGCTGCCTGGACGGGGATTTCCAATGTCCTTACCATCACCGCTATGGCTTCTGTGATGTCCACGAAGCTTTGGCCGGTGTACAGGGCAAGCTAGCCGATTATCTGTCGACGCTGAATCTATATGACCTCATTTTTCCCCATGGAGGACCGGCTGCTTTGGACGAGTCGGATCCGTCGCAAGATTTGTTATAAAGGAGCCGCTTATTATGAAAAAAACGACTGTTATCGCCGTTTGTGCCTTTGCTTTGTGGACTGCCCTGGCCTTGCCGGCTGTCCCGTCTTCCGTACAGGCTGCTAAAGGCGGTGGAGGTGCCCGCGTATCGGCACCGAAATCGCTGCCGGCACCAGCGCCTAAAAATGTGACGCCGAAGGCGGGGACGACGAAGGAGGCCCCAAGCTTGGGCAATACGAAAGGGAACGGACAGACGCAGGCGCGAAAAGCCGAAACGGCCCAGACGAATACGAGCCGGACGACGTCTTCGTCCCGCTTGGGCAGCGTCATGCGAGGTATCGGCCTCTTTGCCGGCGGTATGTTCCTGGGCAGTATGCTCAGCCATCTCTTCGGCTGGGGTTCCTTGGGCTGGGGTGCCGATATCCTCGGTCTGTTAGTGAACATCTTTATCTTCTGCTTGGTCATCAAAGGCATAACTTCCCTTTGGCGCTGGCTTCGCAACCGTCGAAGCAGGTGACGTATGGACGAATCATTTATGAAAGAACGGGCCATTTTGCCGCTCATCGTTTCCATGGCTCTGCCAGCCGTCGTGTCGATGATTGTCAATTCGCTCTATAATATTGTCGACAGCCTGTTCGTCGCCATGATTAGCGAACAGGCTATGACAGCTGTGTCCCTGGTCTTTCCGATGCAGAACTTCGTCAATGCTGTCTGCATCGGCTTTGGCGTCGGCCTGAATGCCATCATTTCCATCTGTCTCGGTGCGGGCCAGAAGGGGACAGCTGACGTAGCCGCGACACATGGCGTCTTCCTGGCTGTCATCCATGGTTTGGTCATGACGGCAGGCTGTATTTGGGCTGTGCCGGCTTTTTTATGGGCCTTTACGCAGGATGCCGGGCTCATCGACCTAGGCCTGCGCTATGCCGTCATCGTCTTTGCCTTTTCTACGATCCTCAGCGTCGACTTGGTCTATGAAAAGATGTTCCAAGCCGTTGGCCGCATGCAGGTTACTATGGTTGGCTTGTCTTTGGGCTGCCTGGTCAACATCATTGGCGACCCGATCCTCATTTTTGGCCTGGGACCGATTCCGGCCATGGGGATTGAAGGCGCGGCCTGGGCGACGGGCTTGGGCCAGACTGTGAACCTTCTCTTCTATGCCTTTATCTGTCACTGGCGGCCGCTGCGGGTCGAAGTCCGCCGCTGCCATCTCCATTGGGATATCGAACTCGATAAACGGCTCTATGGCATCGGCATCCCGGCAGCCCTCAACATGGGCTTGTCGTCGGTTTTCCTCGTCGCCTTGAACCATCTCCTGGCGCCTTTTTCGCCGACTTATATTTTCATTCTCGGCGTCTATTACAAGCTCCAGACCTTTCTTTCTATGCCGACAAATGGTATCATTCAAGGTGTACGGCCGTTGATTGGCTATAATTACGGAGCTGGGGAATTGGGCCGCGTGCGCTCTATTTATCGGACGACGCTCGTTCTCAACGGCTTGATCATGATGGCAGGCTTGGTCATCTGTCTGACTGTACCGGACGTCCTCATGAGCTGGTTCACGTCTCGTCAGGAAACCATCGCAGCCGGTGCGTCAGCCTTGAGCATCATTGCCTGGGGGAGCGTGCCGTCGGCTTTGTCCATTACGGCGTCTGGCGCTCTGGAAGGGCTGGGGAAGGGCAACCCGTCCTTTGCCATCACGCTGTTGCGCTACGTCGTCATCAGCCTGCCGGCGGCGTGGCTCCTCTGCCGCGTTTTTGGCCCTGATGGCGTGTGGCACGCCTTCTGGATTTTTGAATGTCTGGCAGCGCTCGCAGCCTGGAAGATTTATGACTACTATGCCCCAACCGTTACGACAGAAAAGGAGTCGACATGAAATATAAAATCATTGCTTGTGATATGGATGAAACGCTGCTCAGCAGCGATGCGACGATTTGCCGACGCAATATCGAAGCCATTACGGCAGCCGTCAAGAAGGGCGTGAAGTTCGTGCCCTGTACGGGCCGGGGCTACCGTTCCATCGAAGGCATCCTGAAGATCCTGGGCCTTTATGAACAGGAAAATCAGTACATCATCGGCTTCAACGGCGCCAACATTACGGAAAATAAAGGCAGCCGCTCTCTCTTTTGGGACCCGATTCCCTTCGACCTGGCGGACCGCATCTTCCGCTACTGCTGCCGTTACGGCCAGTGCATGCACATTTATACGCGCGACGTCGTCTACATCACGAATATTACGCCTGACGAAGAAGCCTTCCTGCACGGCCGCATGGGCTACGTGCCCGTAGAAACGGAAGACCTCGAATTCCTGCGAGGTAAAGAAGAAGTCTGTAAGCTCATCGTGACGAACACGGACTACGACTACCTGGAAAAGGTCCACGCTGACGTAAGGCCCCTCTTAGACGACATTACGGTCAGCTTCTCGAGCAACCGCTACATCGAGTTCATGCACCGCGGCGTCAACAAAGGTGCAGGCCTGCACAAACTGGCCGACCTTTTGGGCGTGCCCTATGAAGAAACGATGGCCATCGGCGACAACATCAACGACATCGACATGCTCAAAGCTGCAGGCCTTGCCATAGGCGTCCATAACCTAAACCCCGTCATCAAGAAGTACTGCGACGTCGTCACCGAAGCGACAAATAACGAAGGCGCCGTCGCCGAAGCCATTGAGAAATATGTGTTGTAAATGTTTGATGTAAAAATGCAACCCGCTACTTCAAACATCAAACATCAAACTTCAAACCAAGTGAAAAAGAGGTTGTGCATAAGGTGAATAACCTTAATGTGGCAGCCTCTTTGTGCTATAATGTAAGCAAAAAGGGGGCTTTTTATCATGGAAAATGAAGATTTGAGCCGCCATGCGGTTCATGTACGGCAGAATATCGTCAAGATGGTGACACTGGCCCAGTCCGGTCATCCCGGTGGATCTCTTTCCATCGTCGATATGCTGCAGGTCTTGTATTTTGATACGATGCGCCTCGACCCGAAACGGCCGCATTGGCCTGACAGGGACCGTTTTGTCCTTTCGAAGGGACATACGGTCCCTGCTTTGTATGCCACCTTGGCGGAACGGGGCTTTTTCCCGGAAGAAGAACTGTGGCACCTGCGCCAGTGCGGCGCCATGCTCCAGGGCAATCCGGATATGAACACGACGCCGGGCATCGATATGACCACCGGTTCCCTCGGCCAGGGCCTGTCGGCAGCGAACGGCATGGCCCTGACGGCCAAACTCGACCGTAAGGATTGGCGCGTCTACGTCATCGCCGGTGATGGGGAAATCGAAGAAGGTCAGATTTGGGAAGCGGCCATGTCAGCAGCGCAGTATAAGCTCGACAACCTGACCCTTTTCATCGACCACAACGGCCTGCAGATCGACGGCGCCACGGAAGACGTCATGGATGTCATGCCTATTGCCGACAAGTTCCGGGCCTTCCGCTGGAATGTCCTGGAAATCGACGGTCATGACTACGACGCCATCAAAGGGGCCCTGGCCGTAGCGAAGACGACGAAAGGGAAGCCGACAGCCATCATTGCCCAAACGATCAAGGGCAAAGGTATTTCCTTCATGGAAAACGTCGTTTCCTGGCACGGCAAGGCGCCGACAAAGGAAGAATGCCGGCGGGCATTGGCAGAATTAGGAGGCGAAAGCTGATGGCACAGGCAACTCGTGATGCTTACGGGCATCTTTTAGAAACGGAATTATATAAGAATCCCGATATCGTCGTCCTCGACGCAGATCTCGGCTCGTCGACGCGCTCCATGGCTTTTCAGAAAGTGGCGCCCCAGCGTTATTTCGACATGGGTATTTCCGAACAGGATATGATGGGGACGGCTGCAGGCTTTGCGGCCTGCGGCAAGATCCCTCTGGCCAGCACTTTTGCCGTCTTCGGCACGGGACGGGCCTTTGAACAGGTGCGCAACTCCATCTGCCTGCCCAATCTCAACGTCAAGATCTGTGCGACCCACGCCGGCATCAGCGTCGGCGAAGACGGGGCGACGCACCAGTCCGTCGAAGATATGGCCATCATGCGCTGCCTGCCGAATATGAGCGTCGTCTGTCCGGCCGACGCGGCGGAAACGGAAGCCGTCGTGCGGGCCGCCGTCGCGCATAAGGGCCCGGTCTATGTACGCATGGGACGCGCGCCTGTGGAGGATGTCTACCGGGACGGCTGTCCTTTCCAGTGGGGGAAGGGGACGATTCTGCGCGACGGATCCGATGTGGCCATCATCGCCACGGGCCTTATGGTCCAGCAGGCCATGATCGCCGCCGACCAGCTGGCAGGGCAGGGCAAAGAGGCTATGGTCATCGACATGGCCAGCATCAAGCCCCTCGATGAAGACTTGGTCGTCGCGGCTGCGCAGAAGACGCATTTCATCGTCACTGCCGAAGAACACAGCATCATCGGCGGCCTCGGCGGCGCCGTTGCGG